>CAZITS010000619.1:0-4168 GCA_964542185.1 uncultured Pirellulaceae bacterium | reverse complement strand
ACCTGGCTCGGACCCTCCCCTGTCTCCTGCTGACCTGTTCGCTGAGCGGATGTTTCCGGATCACACCTCCCATCGTACCGCAAATCCAGGCGGTCGCGCCGCCTGACAGCATAATCCGCTCCCGCGACACCACAGCCCCCGACACGTTACACCCTGACGCTCCATCAGCTACCTCGAAAAACCAGACCGACGATCGCGGGACGGGACCTGCCCGGTCCGATATTCGTAACGTCAGCGTACCCAACTCAGAAAACGTCGCGTGGCCCAATTGGATGGGGCCTGATCACAACGGTATTTCTCAACAAACCGGCTGGTCCACCCAATGGCCATCTGGTGGTCTGCCCATTGCCTGGTCGAAACAGATCGGTATTGGATTCAGTTCTGTGGCGATTGCCGAAGGGCGACTGTTCACGATGGGCCACACGGCTGGCAAGGAGTCGATCTACTGCCTCAAGACGGAGAACGGAGAAACAGTCTGGTCGTTCTCTTACGCATCTCCACTGGTCGACAACCTCCACGACGGTGGACCAGGCGCCACACCAACGCTGGATGGACAATTCGTGTACACGCTGGGGCGCGGCGGTCAATTGTATTGCTTGCGCGCGGAGACTGGAAAAGTGGTCTGGTCACGAATGTTACAGGAAGATCTGGATGTGGAATTACCAGAGTGGGGATTCACTAGTTCGCCGTTGATTCTCGACAACCAGGTTGTTCTTGAGGCAGGCCGTGTCGTTTCCTACGACAAGTTGACTGGACGCAAAAACTGGCAAACAAAACGGCATGCGGCCGGTTATGGAACACCTGCTCTTCTTGAATCCGGAGGGCAACCCCTGTTGGCCACGCTCGACTGCGATGGCTTAAGGATTATCCGCTCTAGCGACGGAAAAGAAGTGGATTTTCAGTCCTGGAAATCTCCCTTTCTTACAAATTCCACAACACCGATTGTCCAAGGAGACAAGGTCTTTATCTCTACTGGCTACAACGTTGGGTGCGGGTTGTTTCGCTTCTCCGGTAGTGCATTAGAGTTGGTCTACAGCAACCGCGAAATGCGCAACCATTTCAATAACTGCATTCTGCTCGACGGACATCTCTACGGGTTCGACGGCAATTCCAACCTGGGTCGCGTCGTGCAACTGACCTGCATGAACTTTGCCACAGGAGAGGTCTTGTGGAAAAAACGTGGGCTCGGTTGCGGGTCGCTGATGGTCGCCAATGGAAAGCTGGTGCTGCTCAGTGACAAAGGAGATCTGGTCGTAGCCAAAGCTACTCCCAAGAGCTATCAGGAACTGTGTCGGTCACGTTTCCTCAGCGGACGTTGTTGGACGATGCCTGTCCTGCTCAACGGATTTGTCTACGGCCGCAGCGCCCGGGGGCAGCTGACCTGCCTCCGCCTGCCATTGGAATAATGATCGAATTCGACTCGGTGCCCGGAAGCGGACGTCGTAAAATCCCATCAGCAATCGGCATACTGATGCAACACTTCGCAGCGTTACTGCTACTCCTTGAATTGACCGCAGGCGAGGCAGCGCCATCGTCAACCAATCTGGCAACAGACACGTTTTACGATCCCCAGCAGGTCCAGACCATTCAGCTGCTGGTTCGAGATCCCGACCTGCAGCGCATGCAAGCTGCTCTGCCCGAGCGCATTTACGTTCCGGCCACGTTTCGCTGGGGAAAACAGACTATTGAAAATGTCGGTGTCCGGTACAAGGGGAATAGTTCGTCACAGCCTCACCAGCAACATAAACGCAGCTTTCTGATCAAATTCAATGCGTTTTCCAAAGGCAAAACTTTTCTCGGACTTAAACGGGTTGCCCTGGATAACGGTGTGCAATTCGGCAGCCTGTTCAGCGAACCCTTGATTACAGAAATACTGCGTGATCTCAAGATACCGGCAGCGCGGTGCAACTTTGCCAGACTGTTCTTGAACGGCACATTTCAGGGTATTTACGTCAATGTCGAACGGATTGACCAGGCGTTTCTGGAACACCACTTTAAGGACCCCAGTGGCGCGCTCTACAAGGTGGATGAAGGAGGGCCAGGCTGTACACTGGCACCTACACCACATCAATCCGGTACCCGTCAACGGCAACGCCATGCGTTTGAACCCAAATCGAAGTCGGCCCGTCGCCACGCGCGGGATGTGTTCACACTGATCTCACATATCAACCACACGCCAGCCGACGATTTTTCCAGTACACTCCATCAGCATCTCCACGTCGATGCCTTCTTGAAAACCATGGCCGTGATGCTGTTGGCCGGTGCGTTCGATCAACTGACGGGATGGAATCCGCACAACTATTACTTGTACCACGATCCAAGCGATCAGCGTTGGCACTATCTGCCCTGGGATCTGGATGTCGGGTTCGCGGACAACGCCTTTCGCCGGATTCCCGTGCTGGCTGGGTGGAATGCCGCCTGGCCGGTTCCCGGCGGACCGCCACGACCACTGATCGTGCGCATTGTCAAGAATCCAACATTGCTGGCGCGGTACCGTCAGCTGGCAGACCACATCCTGGAGCAGCACTTCCACCCGCAGATACTGCTACCCCGAGTCAACCGCTTGTACGAACGAATCCAGGACGACCTGGCACGCGACCCGTTTCCGCATCGCCGCGCGACGAACCCGGAAGATCGGGATTATGGCACAATTGTGGCTAGCATCCAGGACTTTATTCATCGACGCTACCAAACGGCGCGGTCCCAGTTGGACACTCCAGGCAACCCACCAGGTTATGTCAAACAACGCCTGCAGCCCCGCCGCGGCCCACAGCCAGGCAAGGCCTCGTCAGACGACCCGACCGAACTCCGCCTGGTTTCCCAGAGTGCGGACCGCGTCACACTCCAATGGAACGACAATGCGGAGGATGAAGCGGGGCATATCCTGCAACGCGCTGAGGAAACACAGCGGGACAATTTTCAGAATCATATTGGCCAACCAGGGACCCATGTCACCCGCATCTCCGACACCCAAATCGCCGCGGGAAAAACATACCGATACCGTGTGTTTGCGGTTCACGAAAGTGCAAACGGACAACGAGGCACGGGCGTATCCAACGTAGTTACGGTCCGGATTCCGGCCGAGTAGGCAGACAGTTCACCATCTGGCACTCCGAACCGCGCCGGAGTGGTGGCTGGAGCTACCCGACAGAACTTTGCTCCCAAATTCGCGGGTGGTCCCGGGTTCTGGTATTGAAACGCCTGCTTGGCGACAATGAGTGCCACGTACGTTGACGAGTTCGGCCCTGCTTCCCGTATCCCTGCCAACCCAGCCTCCTTGCAGAAGTGTATGTAGACCATGGCATCCAACCTGCCCCATCAGCGACTCGGTTCATTTGAAATCCTGGACCGCCTAGGCGCCGGCGCAATGGGAGAAATCTACCGCGCGCGGGATACCCGACTCGGTCGTGAAGTCGCTATCAAAATCCTCCCCGAAATTCTTGCGCAAGAGAGCGATCGACTATCTCGATTTGAACGCGAGGCGCGCGTACTCGCTTCGCTAAACCATCCCAACATCGCGGCGATCCACGAACTGGGACACGAAAACGATGTCCATTTTCTGGTGCTCGAATTGGTCTCGGGCCAAACACTGGACGACAAACTGAAAAAGGGGCCACTATCTGTCACGGAGGCTGCAGCGTTATTCACGCAAATCGCAGCCTCGCTCGAAAACGCGCATGAACAGGGGATTGTCCATCGCGACCTGAAGCCTGCCAACGTGATGATTACCGACGACGACCGCGTCAAAGTGCTCGATTTCGGTCTCGCCAAGGCACTGGAGAGACCGACAATTGCTACCAGCCACGATCAGACGCTCGCGCACGATTCAGACTTTGCCGGCGTCACCGGAGAAGGAAAAATCCTCGGCACGCCGGCTTACATGGCACCCGAGCAGGCCAGCGGAAAACCGATCGACAAACGGGCCGATATCTGGGCGTTCGGTTGTTGTCTGTACGAGGCCCTGACGGGACAACGCCCCTTTTCTGGCGACAGCGCGACCCAGCTGATGGCCCGGATTCTGGAGCGCGAACCGGTCTGGGAAACACTTCCCGCTGCCACCCCATCGCGCATACGCCTGCTGGTCTGGCGGTGTTTGCAGAAAGACCCGCAACGTCGGCTGCGCGATATTGGCGAGGCCCGCTTTGAACTGACCGAAACCGGCTCCGAT
>CAZITS010000618.1:2969-4171 GCA_964542185.1 uncultured Pirellulaceae bacterium | reverse complement strand
TGGTAAGGATGCCAGTTACCACCTTGCCCTCAGCTGTAACGATGACATGCATTGCGTATTTGGCATCCACGCGGTGCGACGGTTCGAGGATCTCTCGCAGTATGCCGCGTCGGTCGCCCTTCCAGCGCTCAAATACTCCCGCCAGATCAGGCCCCACTGCCCCGCCCTGTCCGTTCACTTTGTGGCACTGGATGCAGGTGGCCTCCTGGAGCAGACGCTGGCCGATTCGTGGAGTCGTAACAGGCATCGAGCCAGCCAGGTCTTTCGCGAAGTCCGACATCGTCCAGGACTTGACAAAGGCACGATTGTTTCCCACGGGATCCCGAGGTTTCTTTGGACTGGCTAGCCAGTTGTCGAGATCCTCAACGACTACCATCACGCCATACATCCGCATCCAGTGACGCGGGAACGTGCAGACAAACGGGTATTCGCCCGGTTGACTGGGGGCGTTGAACGTGAGGCGTTGGCGTTGCTGTGACGCCACCATTCCGGTGGCGAACAGAACCTTGGGTGACTGCGGTACGTAAGGCTTGCCTTGAAAACCCGGAGCAGGGCCTTGGAGCAGACCAAGTTGCGCGACTTCTTTCAGCGCGCCGTTGGCGGTGATCACCAGGTTGTGTGGCATCAGGTCCTGGTTGTCGAGAACGATTTGCACTGGGCGACCTGCCTCGACTGCAAAGTAGCTGGTGTCGTAACGCATTTCTTCTTCAACGGTTTGGATGAGGACGACACGCACGGATATTTCTCGCAGCCGCTGCCGCAGTGACCTGGCAGCAGCGGGTTCAAGCCGTGTCAGGAGTCGATCCGCAAATTGCATCGCCGCCAGAAAGTCGTCGGTGGTTCGGTCTTTGACCGGTGTCGAGTCAGCCTGTTGCAGAAGCGAATTCAGCAGATCCTGTGCGAGTGCGACCGGGCAGTGTGCAACGGGAACCTGCAAGAGGGTGCGGATCGCGTTGCTGCGGAATAGCGGGTCAGCCACGAAGGGGGTAAGCAGACGGAAGGTCTCAGTGGACAACGGTGGTACCGATGACAGTGTTCCAATCGCAGCGCGTCTTATTGCGGACGGGTGCGATGCCTCCAGTAGCCGGGTGACCGCTGGCCGTTGGCTTTGTCGTTGGGCTTCCTGTCGTAGCAGCGGGATCCCTGCCAGCCAATCGATAGTCGCCTGCGGGCGGGCAGTTGCCAGCTGGTACGCAGCAGCC
>CAZITS010000618.1:0-2959 GCA_964542185.1 uncultured Pirellulaceae bacterium | reverse complement strand
GCGGAGATACGTGCCGCGTAGCCGACAGCACGCAACCGGGGATTGGTTGACTGCGTGGCGGCTCGCAGTGCCGGTTCTTTCCCGGCGAGTTCTGCGGGGGGGCGATCCAACAATAAAAAGGCAATTTGCTGTGAGGTGCGTTGTTGTTGGCGGTCATCTTTTTTGTCGAGGCGATTCAAGGCGGCCAGCAGTTCAGCTGCCGGGTCGGATTGGCGCAATTGAGTCAGGTTCTGCAATGCCTCCTGCCGAAATTGCCGTGACATTCCTCCCCGTGTCAGGATGGCCATGTAGACCGGTGCGTACTTGGGGTCCGTGGTTTGCCGTTCGACCAACAGCAATCGTTCGTTGCTGAGGCGATCGAGTTGGTACCACACAATGCGCGGGCTTTTGTCAAGAAAGACCCGAGGTGCAGCAGCAGGCCGCTGGCCGTGCTGGTGTGGTTGCCCTGAGCCAGTGGCTGGGCCGAACAAAAGCAAAAGCAAGAGCAGCAAGGGGCGGAGAAAGGGGCGCATTGCTAGGGGGTGCTGGTAGTTATAGGTGGCGAAAATGGTTTTCGGTGACATGGTGTGCGTTACTGTTCCCAGTGTCGCATCGCCTCGTCGAGTGTGTATTGCAGGTAGTCGTCCATATCATAGTTCAATACCTCGAGGGCCAGTTCCACGACCGCATCACCTTTCAGGAAAGTCAGAGCACGGATCGCTTCGAGCCGAACCCGTGGGTGAGGATCGTTGATCCGTGGCTGAAGCCATTTCAGTGGCTGGTCGATCCGGTCCAGCCAGAAGGAGAGGACGCGTGTGGCGGCGGCACGGGCGCGATGGTCTTTCGTTTCCAGAAGCGTTTTCAGCAGTTGAGGCCGAATGACATTGTGTGTCTGGAACATCCACAGCGCCTCGAGGAGGTGGTGTTCGTGTTCGGGATCGGTGCCCGCCAGCGCAGCCTTCCAGGTGTCGAGGGCTGGGACCACCTGATCGGTAGGCAGTTGGGCAAGTTCTCGGCGTGCGCGATAGCGTACTCGGTCGTCGCTTGCTTTCAAAAGATCAAGGATCACCGGGACGGGTTGACCCACAATCGCGGGAGGTGTCGACAGGGGCCGAGTTTTGTGCTTGATTCGCCAGATGCGGCCATGGCTGTGGTCGCGATTTGGTTCGCGCAGATTGTGCTGCAGATGACCAATCAAGGCGTTGTGCCAATCCACGATATAGAGGGATCCGTCGGCGGCGAATTGGAGATCGATGGGTCTGAAATTTCCGTCAGCACACGATACCAGCGGTTCGATTTCTTTGCCCAGGAAGCCAGATCCATTTTCCCGCACGGTGTGTTGCAGGATGGAACGTTCACCAATGCAATTGCAAAGCAGGAAGTTGCCCTGCGACTCTGGGGGGAAGTGCTGACTGGAAACAATCAAACAACCTGCGGATGGGCGGGTCCGTTTGGGGTAAAACGTGGGGAACTGGAACTGCGGGTCGCCACCTGTTTGTTTGGCGATCCGCCGATGTTGCGAGCCGCCAGGGTGTTTGAGCGGAAAGTCGATCTTGCCGGTCAGCGGCGCTGCCCAGTAGCTATAGCCGGGAGAAGCGTCGGCGATGAAATTCTGTCCCCAGCGGTCAAAGACGTGGCCCCACGGATTGGCAAACGCCAAGGACACATGAACGCCAAACTTCTCGGTGCGTGGGTCGTAACGCCACACTCCGGCCTCATGAAGCCGTGTCAGGCCGTAGGGACTTTCTACCTGAGAGAATTTGAAAGTACCTTCCTGGAAATAGAGGCCGCCGCCAGGTCCCCACTCGAACGCGGCGATGCCGTGGTGGGAGTCCGCGGTGTCGAAACCAATTAGCTTCCGCGTCCGTTTATCCGCGATGTCATTCCCGTCGCGGTCTTCCAGGAACAGAATGTCCGGCTGCTGAGCCACGTAGACGCCGCCATTGCCGATCTCGAATCCCGTCGGCTGGTGCAGGCCCCGGGCAAACACGATACATTTGTCCGCCTTGCCGTCGTGATTGGGGTCCTCAAAGATCAGTAACTTGTCATCCATGGGGGATTTAGGTTGCCAGTGGGGGTACGACGGCATGGTCGAGACCCAGAGCCGCCCGCGATTGTCAAAGTTCAGCGCTACCGGGTTGGCGAGTTCGGGAAACTGTTCCTCGGATGCCACGAGCTGAATTTCATACCCCGGCGCGAGGGTGAAACGTTTCTGCTGTTCGGCCGCCGGCAGGTAATCGAGCGTGCCAAGTTTTCCGGTTTTGCGGTTGGGGTCGTCCACTCCACCCACGTTGGTTTTCGGGGTGATGAACGGAGGCGTGTTGGTATCGTCTACCATCGGCGCAACTTGTTTGCCTGCTGCCAGTGCCCAGATTCGCTGGTCTCGATTGGTCGTCATTTGATCCAGAATGGCGCGTTCTCGTTCCATCACATCAGTGTTGTTGTAGGTGCCGTCTGAGCCCGCTGCGCCGCGGCTGCCATAGATGGAAAAGCCGTTGACGGCGCGATAGCGATGCCACCAGTGGAAGTTTTTATCGGACACGGCCGCTCTCAGGGACTTGTTGGGCTGCGTGTTGGTAACGCCGAAAAGTTGATTCATGAAGAGCGGGGCCAGCGCCTGGTAGCCACTCGAATTGAGGTGGGCGCCATTGAGAGTGAGCCGTTTCGGGCTGTTGCGAAATAGTTCGGTTGTCACACCGAACAGGTCGACCATACCAACACCGGTCGCGCGGGCTACGCTGGACATGGCGTCTGTGTACAGCTTTAGTCGGGCATTGTGTGCCTTTCCGTCGGGCAAGTTGCGGTCGCCTGTGTCTTCGAATGCGATTGGGGAAATCAACGCGATTTGCGGCGCACCGCGACCGCTGTAGTTTTGTTGTCTGGTCTCCTTGATGAGACGCGTGAGGTCGTCCTGGAAAGACGTCACGCCAGCGGCACCCGCGAAGGATTCATTGAAGCCAAAGAAGAAAAGAATGACGGT
>CAZITS010000617.1:1951-4173 GCA_964542185.1 uncultured Pirellulaceae bacterium | reverse complement strand
TGACTCGTGTGGCCATGACCGATGTGGGACAGCTTACCTCCGTGCTGTTGACCCCAATTATCAGCAAGGTTCCGATTACGATCGCCTGGGTGCTGAGAGAGACACAGCATGAGCGTCCTCGGGGCAGCACTTTCCCAGCGGAGCTCGAAATCAAGCGGCAAGAGGGTTACGACGGCGAGATTTGGTTGATGCCCCATTCGAAGCAATCACGCCACCGTCAGGGGATCACTGGACCGATCATGAAGGTTCCCCGTGGTGTTGATCGAATTCTCTACCCAGTGTTCATTCCAGAGTGGCTGGAGACGTTTCGCACTTCCCGGATGGTGGTTCTGGCCATGGCAAAAATGGCCGACGCCCAGGGAAACGTACGCTATGTACAGGCGAAGTCCGGGCGTTTGTGTTGGATTGTGGAAGGGGCGCTGATGAAAGTCGATGGCCGGGATGCTGAAATTACGGCTTCGCCTGGCGGCAATTTCGAGGTCACTGTCGACATTTTGCGCAGACCCAAATTTACCGAAGACGTGACGCTCGAAGTCGTTGCCGCTGACGATGTGGGTGGTCTGTTCAAGGCAGCGCCTGTTGTCGTGCCCACTGGCGAGCGGCAAGCCACGATCCAAGTGGAGACGATGGCAGACCCGCGGCTCTATCCGGAGCAGAAGCTCAAGATCCGCGCGACCGCGCTCGAGGACGGCAAGTGGCTGGCGGTTTCGGAGACCGATGTGACCGTCGTGTTTCGTGAAGTGAGTGCGACCGGGTTCAGTGCCCCGTAGAAGTGCTGCTGTAGTCGCTGTTTCTGCTGGGGCAAAACCCTGACGTTTCTCCACAGAGTGTGGGCAGGTTGCTGCTCCGGACCAGTGGATGGCATGTAGGCAGCGGTGAGAACGCGTGCGCAACTCGACTCGATAGCTGGCTGGCTCCAGAGTCGTTAGAATGCGGGTTGTTGTTGAGAGAATTATGCCATCCAGGGAGCTTTCCATGTTTGAGCGGTTTTCCCTGATTGCCTGCCTGGCGATCACGACGACGGTCTTGCGGGCGGACGACAGCCAGTATGTGTTGCGTGGTGATTCACTTGTCCAGCCGAATGTGCCACAGGGAAAAATCACGGAACACGTGTGGAAGAGCAAGGTGTTTGCCGGCACCCTCCGCCGCTATTCGATTTATGTACCGGCCCAATACGATGCCGCCAGGCCAGCGGCGGTAATGGTCTTCCAGGACGGGCATGCCTATGTGGATCCTGCGGGGCAGTTTCGGGCGACTGTGGTGATGGACAATCTCATCCATCGTGGTGAAATGCCGGTGACGATCGGAATTTTTATCGATCCGGGACATACCAGCGAGGCACTTCCTGAAAAGAGAGGGTGGCGCCCACGTCCGGCCAATCGCAGTTTTGAATACGATACGCTGTCGGATCAATATGCGCGATTCCTGATCGAAGAAGTCCTGCCCGAAGTCGGGAAAAGTTATCGGCTAACCAACAATGCCAGCCAGCGTGCGATTTGCGGGATCAGTTCCGGTGGCATCTGCGCCTGGACGGTTGCCTGGGAGCGGCCTGATGTGTTTGGCAAGGTAATGAGCCATGTCGGCAGCTTTGTGAATATTCGCGGTGGGCATCACTATGCGGCGATGATTCGCAAAACCGATCGCAAGCCGATTCGTATCTTCCTTCAGGATGGTAGTGAAGACTTGGATAACACGCATGGAAACTGGCCATTAGCGAATCAGCAAATGGCCAAGTCGCTGGCGTTCAAAGACTACGATTACAAGTTTGTGTATGGCGTTGGTGCCCACAACGGCATCCATGGTGGTGCCATTCTCCCTGATTCGCTCCGCTGGTTGTGGCGTGAGTGAATAGGTCGCAGCCAAGTTGTGCCTTTGGTTCTGTGCTGGCAGGATCGCATCGGTGTTGACAATTCGTGGTCGCCAGCAGGGAGTGTTTTGCGACGGACTGTCGCGGTGTGGTTTTCTCCGTATCGGCAGGCTTGGGCTGGGGCGTGGATTTTGTGGTCTTTCACTGGCAGGTTGTCTGGCAGCAAACGCCAATGCGACCAGTGGAAAAACGCCGCATTCAGTCAGCATGGTGTATCTGCCGGGTGGCTTGCCCCAGTCGGATACGTTTGACATGAAACCGGCTGCGCCGCGTGAAGTGCGCGGTCCTTTCCAGCCGATGAGTACGCGTATTCCCGGGTTGACGATCTGTGAACTCATGCCACGTGTGGCACAAG
>CAZITS010000617.1:0-1851 GCA_964542185.1 uncultured Pirellulaceae bacterium | reverse complement strand
CATTGTAGGATTCCAGGACCCGGTTCACATTAACGATCTGAATGCCACGATCCTGCCCAACCTGGGGATCGACCATCAGCGGTTCAGTGTGAAATACCAGGGGCTGGATGTGCGCCTGACAGGTGTTGAAGGAGCCCGCGTCGTCAAAGGTCTGTTGGCGTGACTTCCGTGACCGTTGTCTGCGGTGGCTCTGCGAAATCCCGCCATATGCGTTCTGCCCGACTGGCCTCGACCACATCATCGTGTATGTAGAAGCGGTATCTCAGTACCAGGGGCTTGGTAGGAGTGATCGTAAAGTCTCCCAGGTAGGAATCGACAAAGCAAAAGTACGGAATCTTTTCATTGACACGTACCGGTTCCGGATGGCGCAGATTGCCCGGATGACTCAGTGCGGTCAGACCGGACCAGATAGCGTTTGTTGATCCTGAAATATCGCACCAGCGGACGCGCGTGTGATTGGCTTGGGTGCGGGTTTTGCCCTCTGATGTGAGGAATCTGCATTGGTCGCCATACCACTGAGGCGCGCCGCGAATCGCCATGCCGCCCCACGTGTGTTTTTTGACCGTGAGCGGGCTGGAGCCAGCACAGCGCAGAGTGGTCTGGACATCGTAGATCCAGTATCCCTGTTCCATACCAACGTTCCAGGCACGCACCTGCCAGGTTTCTTTGAGGGCGATTTTCGGTTGCTGGGGAATTCCCAGGTCGATGTGGTCCTGACGCACCGTAAACGAGGCAAACACGGGGCCGCTCGATTTGGATTGCGTTCCCGCGTATTGCACGGTTGCTTTTCCGTTGAGTAAGTCCCAGAAGTTCGGGGCGCGGCCTTCATACTGGGTTCCCACATACGCCAGCCAGACGCCCAGCTGATGCAGGTAATTCTCCGCGCGATCGGTGACTACCTGGCCGCTGGCGGTCCAGACTGGATTGATGTAGCCGCTGCGTTTGTATTTGGGATCGGCACCCGGGGGCAACGGTGTGGCCGCCGTGTTGTAGCGTAGCAGTCGCGTCTTGCCTCGCATCATTTCCAGGTGGTCCTTGGATTCCCGCACACGCATCAGGGGCGTGGTTTGCGCGGGCGGGGCACCTGCTTCGAGCAGGTAGGTTCGTTGCGTGTTGGCCAATGTTTCGCCAGTCATGATCCACCACAGATGCGCGGGCTTCCCGCGCTCTTGTTGAGTCGCGACGGGCACCTTGCTTCCATCGCGCAGTTCCCAAAGTCGAAGCAGGGCGGGGCGTGTTGTGACTTCCGCCAACGAAATGGAAACCGGTACTTCGACCCGAGCATGTTCGCCAGTCGCGACGACGATTTTCAGCGGCAGTTCGGTCGCGACTGCGGGTCCTGGGCCAAACGCGGAGAGCAGCAGCAACGTGGCTGTTATGGTGTCGAGAAATCTGGTCATGACTTCAATCCTGTTTTTTTGGCGGGGCCGTTTCTTGCGAGTGACCAGTGCGAGCGGTCATGAGAAAGATCAACCACATCCTGTTCACGGTCGCATCATAGACATTTTTGCACGCGATTTCGGCCAGTTCAGCGAACTTCACCCCCTTCTCAGGGGCACAGGAGTCGCGGTGGACACTACCGACCGGTGTGATTTCATTGACGATGTGCGCGGATTTGTTGAACGGATCGCATTTTCAAACAATTCGGTCTGGGAAACGCGAAGCAGTACGCGTTGGATGCGCGATGTGGCCAACGTCCTGGCGAGCGGGTTACAATTAGCACGACAACGACACTAGACGGTTTTGTTGGCAACGTGTCGTTCGCTGGATGTTGTCGCTTCTTGGTGGAGAGGCGACACGCCGTCTCCAGACAAGAGAGAATAACCATGGCAGTTCGATTCGGAGTAATGC
>CAZITS010000616.1:0-4185 GCA_964542185.1 uncultured Pirellulaceae bacterium | reverse complement strand
CGAACCTGGCACACCCGCATCACGGGTGATTTGTTCGATGATCATCGCTTTGGAGAAATTCTGGTAGTCGTCGAGGGCACCATAAATCCGTTCGCCAAAAAAAGTGCCCAAACCCAGCACTTCCACTTCATCCCGCACGTACACCAAATCGGTACCGGACGCCAGATACATCTCGATGCCGGCAGTTTGAACGTCTAGCAAAAACTGATCGGCAGCAGGCACGATCATCTGTGCCCGAGACTCCGCATCCTGTCGTGCGGCATCCACGCGCTGTTCCACTTGCCGCCACAACTTGTCGTGATACTGGTGCTTGTATTCCAACGCAGTCAGTGGACTGGCTCCACGGGCCTGTAATTCCTCACACAGCTGAATCATCTGATAGATCGTCTGGCGCCCGTTCAGCCGCATGACAAAATCTTCGACGACAACTCCCAGCTGATCACGGGTCTCTGTCGTCCCGGTCGCTGCCAACAGATCGACCATCATAGGAATCATCACGTCTTGCCAGTTGCGACGCAGGAGTGACAAGGTTCCGTCAAAATCGAAAATTGCCGCGCGGAACGGGCCCCGCGGAAATTCTGCGTTGATGACCTCGATATCCGCAGGTCCCGCTGTCATTTCACCCAATCCCTGGCACGCAACTTTCCGAGTTCAATCGACTTCCCGGTCATCCGGGCAGATTGCCTGGCAAAGAAAACAACCGCCTACGGCTTGGCCGCTTCCAATTCACTTTCCTGGCGTGCCAGAAAGAGATGGTCAAACAGACCGTATTCCCCATCAACTGGCGAGAGCGCCAAACCGGTGAGCGTGAACTCGCCAAAGTCGGCAAATAAATCCCGGGTCACCAGCACGAATTCCTCGGGGAGTTTCTTGTCAAGTAATACGGAAGCGCCGTAGCATTCAGGCCCAGGACCCGAATGGTAGCGAAACTTGGCGTCGGGCCTGGCAGCTCCACCAGGTCCCCACTTTCCATCATGATTTAATTGCAAACAAATCGACTGGCCACCCTTTTTCTTCCAGGCAAACTGCAGATAACGAAATTCACCCTCAGCAGGCTTTTCACGAATTTTCAATCCCAACCCAGGAAGCAGGTCATTGAATCGCTGATCAGGCGTCACCTTGATGCTGCTATCCCCGGAGAACTTGTCTCCCAACTCGAGACTGATCTTACCGCCACCCTTACTCAAATAACTGATCCATTTCTTCGGGTCTTCTGCAATCGATAGCAGCTTCGCGCCCGGTGGCTTCTCACCAGGCACCACTTTCAAATCAACTGCCAGCTCATTGCTACGGACGAGCAGATTTTCTTTCTTGGCAACCGGCGCGGCAGTCGCAACCAGTTTTACGTTCTTCAACTCGCCGGCCTTGGTCCCGTACGGAAAGCGTACCGGCAAAGAAAACTCATTTTTGTCAGCTGCTACAACCACTTTGGGCGCCGGATACCCTTTGGGCAGCGCAGCTAAAGTCACCGTAACGGGATGGTCAAAACCACTAGCTCGGACAATCTTCCCGGCGAGCGTACCGGTTTCACCGCCACCCGCTTTGACTTCAATATTTGCTGCACTGGCCAGCTCAACATTCAAAGGAGATCGTGTCTGCAACGACAGGACCTCACCCGGCACACTCTGGACCACCGATTTCTTGTCCGCCGACAACAACTCCGCGACCAGTGTCAGACCCCAGTCACGATCTGCGAGGTCCGTCGGCACGAGAAGTTCAACTTCGGCCTGCTTGCTATCACCCGATAGCAGCGGCACATCCGCCAGACGGAGCGCTCGGTCGAGATCATCGACCATTACGTCCTTCTTATCTTTCTTGACCTTCTTGCGGGGCATAATCTGTGTGGTCTGGAGACGGAGACGCACATCTCCCTGGACACCCTCTCGACGCGTCAACTGGGCAGCTAGTTTAAGCGGCATGCCACGGAACAAAACCTGTGGATCGGCAACCTTCCAGGTCAGCGAAATGGGTGTCGGTGGCCCCACCGCCACCGCCAACTCGCCACGCAACCACGGCTGCTGTTTAGAAATCGAGTTTTCAGCCAGTTCGGCTGTACGCCACAGCGGTGGATCCACATCCGTCGCCCGCCCGCGAAGGGAAATCAAGCCATGCACCGGCTTGGCATCGCCCGCGGTGATCTTGACCAATCCACGACGAGAACCCGCCGCAATCGTCTTGCTCGTAACCTCAACTCCGGCCGGCAAACCAGCAACGGTCAATTCGATCGCACCCTGGTATCCCTGTCGGTTCACCCGGACTTCGATCAACTGGCCGGCGCCGGCTGGAATGTTGACTCGGTCTGTGGAAAGGGCCAGCTGAAAATCAGGTCGCCCCAAATCCTGCACGGAAACGCGATACACGAACCTGTTTCCGCCTCTTTTCTGTAAATCGGTGAGCGCCACATGAATCTTGTCCGTTCCCGCCGGAACTGTGAAATCCAAGCCGGGATCCGACGTCGCCGGTCGGTCGTCATTACTGGCCAATTGCTTGCCATCCACAGAACGGATCGTCAAGACACCGTCCAACGGCGAGCCCGCGCGGCGGGCGCGGACATCAAATCGCAATTTGGATCCCGGCGTCACCGGAAGCACAAACTGATCTTCCTCGCCCGGCGTCGTTAAACGTCCATTGACTGCCACTGGCGCCGCAGTCAACTCCTGCAACTTGTCGTCGTCCTGCTGCTGTTCGAGCAACTCGGCATGGTCACTGACCAGGACTGGCGGAAACGCACCTGTAAATTGACGCGGCTGCTCGACCCGCGCCGGCCGCGGCCCTGCCTGGCTGGCGTCGACGGTCGCCGACACAGGATCACTCTGACCGACCGTGAGCAATTGTAACGCCGCAGGCTTACCCAACTGGACACCGAGTGGGAACACCAGGTCCGCGTTCTGGAGATCGCCCACTTTCAAACGGAAAAAACGATCCGCACCGCCGCGAAACTGACGATCGTGCAACACAATCGTGTACTCACCATCTTCTGCTAACTCCGCAGCACAGCGGGCATCACCCGCCAACAACGGTCGCGGCGGAGACCAGGCAAACTGCGTCCCGCGGGGATTTAACAAACGAACGACCGGGTCCAGTACCGAACCCAGGCGACGTGCTTCAACATCAATCACAACACGTTGGCCGCGTTTTCCAGAAAAACGAATCCTTAAACTCTGGTTCGCCACTACGGATCCGCTGAGCGCAGCCGGCAGCGTCTCCAGCGTGTCCTGCAACAACGACTGGGGCAAATGGTCAACGCCAACCGGTTGTGGATTGGAAATCCCGGAATCCGTGGCTACCCGCAACTGATAAATACCTACGGGCACCGCCTCGCCGAGCACGATTTCAATCTCCACGCGTGCGGCGGTACCACCCGGCTGCAGCTCCTGGGATGTGACCGGAAAAGGCAAGACAATTTGCGGATTGGGGAGCAGCTCACCACCATCGATAACAATCCGAGTGGCCCCGGCAATTCTCAGCCCCTGCACGGACAACTTCGAAATGGATGGGGCACCAGAGGCCTGCTCCACGACCGCACCGAATACGAGCATACCCAGGAAAAGACAACTCAACAGACGTAACGGTAGCGTCCTGGAATTCATGATGGGCCTTTCGCGTCCACAGCGCGCAGCAATAGCACGCCTCCCCGAGAGAGCGGGGCAGTGGCAGTTCGAACAACAGAGGTGTACGGCGATTCCATGCGTCTGAGACCCGCGATTCCCACGCGGTCAGCCAGCGGTCGGGTCCGCCAGCGTTAATCGAAGGGGTTTTCTTCCGCAGGTGCCTGAGGCTTGGCAGCCGGGGCGGGTTTGGCCGGAGCAGCAGCTTCCTTCTCCGGGGTATCAAAAGGATTGCTCGGCTCGGCAGCCGGTTTCTGAGCAGCCGGTTTCTGAGCAGCCGGTTTCTGAGCAGCCGGTTCGGCAAACGGATTCTCGACGGGGCGGGCGGGTGACTCGGCGGCAGCGTCTGCCTCGACGTCCGATTCGCCGCCACCAAACGGATTGAGGGGGAGCAGTTCTTCCAGCTCACTTTCCAATTGTTCGGCCGAAGGTACCAGCCCCTCTACTCCAGCTGCCTTGGAAAAAGCCCGCAGCACTGCCCCCAGCGGATTACCACCACTCGCCGCAGCAGCGGGCTGCTCGCGCGGCGCTGGTTTGGCAGTAGCATCAGGACCATCAGCCGGCTCCCCAAACGGGT
>CAZITS010000615.1:0-4195 GCA_964542185.1 uncultured Pirellulaceae bacterium | reverse complement strand
GCCGCGAGGGCGGCGGCCTGGGCACGTGTCGCTTGCAGCAGTTCGATCGGCAGCCCTCGACTTTGCCGCACCCGCTTCAAGTTCCGGTCGTAGCTATCGCGGGAGGCCAGGATTTGTTGTCGAGTCGATTCGATTTGCTGGGCAAAACTGTGGACATCTTCAAACGCGGTGACAATTTGGGTCCGGATGCGATCGGATGTCCAGTCTGCCTGGAATTGCGCCTGACGCATCTGGCTGACGGCGCGTTCGCGAAGGGCCAGGTTGCCGTAACCCAGGTTCTTCCACTCCCAGACCGCGATCAGGTCGATATCACTACGCCCCGATTGGTTGTCGAATTGGCTGGACGGTCCGCCGCCGAAGCTACCAAAACTGGTGCCGGCGACCACGTGTGGTAACCAGGGGCGCCAGTATTCCTGGTGGACCTGCTGATTGGCAGAAGCGACCTGGGACTGATGAAATACCAGTTCCGGACGGCTGTCCAGACCTTGATCGATCAACGTCGCCAGCGGGAGTTGTCGGTCGATGACTTCCAGGGCGACGAGCGTCTCGTCCGCGGGTACCAGTTGCGTGCCTCGTTCGATCCGTAGCAGGCGGGCCAACTCTGCAGCGCGCACGGCAACCTGTCGATTGGATTCCTGGACGGCCGTTTCCCAGACACGCAGTTCGGTTGCGGCGCGGTCGACTTCCGATTGCGATCCGGCGCCGGTTTCCAGGAAGTCGCGGCTCAGTTTTACCAGTTCCTGGGCCGCGGCCTGGCTTTCCTGGGAATTGGTCTGCAGCCCATAAGCCTCAAGCAGGTCGATGTACGCACGGGAAATCTGGAGCAGTGAGTCGTTGAACGTGGCAGATTCAGCAGCGTACGCCGAGTCGAGTTGTCGATCCGCGATCAAGGGGGCAAAGTACGCGTCGGCCAGAGAGAGATTGACCGCCAGACGTGCCGGCCCACTGGAACCGCCTGCGATGGGCGGCGCATTTCCCAGACCCAGGCCGCCCCCAACAAAGAGTGAGTTGCGGCTGACTTCAAGGACGTTGCCCTGTGTTTCCTGCAAGCGGCCATCGTGTTTGTTCCAGCCGACTCCGAATTGCAGTGATGGTAATCGCAGGGCTTGTGCTGTGATCAGGTCGGAGTGGGCTTGCACGACACGTTCGCGGGCCAGGGCAATTTGCAGGTGATTGGCTCCACCCATCGCCAACGCACTGGCGAGGTCGATCACCTGTTCAGACGACTCGCTGGACTCGGTGTTTTCACCTTCGTCATCCGCTGCACCCGCCTGGGTTGGCAGCGGCGAAGTCGCTCGTTCGTCACTCGCAATGAGTGACGCCAGGGTCACGGGTTCAGCCGGGTCCCCGAATTCCAATGCCAGTTGGAATCGCGATCGGACGCAACCACTGAGCAGTAGTGCAGACGCCAGTAACAGCCTGGCGAGTGTGTTTTGATCGAGCATGTTCATCCGTGCGGTTGCGAGATCAGACTTCGTTGGCGTGTTTTCCGAGGAAGCCACGGGAGCGGGGTTCCGTTCTACTTCTGACGCTCCCGGTACTGCTGGAAGTCAGCGATGATTTGAGTCCCATTTTTCAGGGATTCCGCGATGCCCTCGATGGCAATACGGTTGTCACTCGTGGTTTGGCCGCCCGCCAGGATCCGAACCGATACGGGGCGCGCCTCGGAGGCGGAACCGACCAGGAGGGTGCCCAGGCCGTCGCTGTCCGCCTGGACTGCTGAGGCAGGGACGGTTGTCACGTCGCGATAGTCATTCAGAGTCACGCTGGCCAGTCCGTATTCACCCGGCTGGAACCAGCGTTTGGTAGCGTCGTCCTGGCGGATGTTGTCGATGTCGACCTCGACGCGCACGGTGCGGGTTTCCCGATGGAATGCGCGGGCGTAGCGGGTGACCTTCTGAACCGGGAAATTAGTGTCTGTCCGACCCTCGATCGACTTTACTGAGACGACGTCACCGACGTTCACGTGGGTGCCGTTTTCGATGCCGATGTACAGCACGAGCTTGACGTGATCGACGCGGTCAATGGTCAAGAGGGCGGATTCCTGGCGGACACCCGGCAGCACGAGGTCGCCGTGATCGACGTTGCGTTTCGTGATCAGCCCATCGAAAGGAGCTCTGATCTTTAGGTATTCGGTCCACACCAGCGCGCTGGCGAGTTCCGATTTAACAACTTCGATCGCCGCTTCGGCGCTTTTGAGTTGAGCCTCCGCGGCGGCTACATCGGCGTCGACGCGGCGCAGTGCGGCTTCGCTTGATTCGAGTGAAAACCTGGCCTCGTCCAGCTGCTCCTCTGCCAGTCCACCGCGTTCTACTAGACCTGCTGTGGTTGATAATTTCGACTCGTTGAGGCGTTTCAGCGCCAGCTGTTCTTCGCGTTTTGAACCGGCTTGGGTGAGGGTGGCCTCGGACGTTTCGCGGTCGACCTCCGCTTTGGCCACTTTTTTCTGTAAGTGGACGATGTTTGCCATGCGTTCGGCGGCTGACAAGAGTACCAGCATCTGGCCCGCTTTGACTTCGTCGCCGATGTCGACGTGGATTTCTTGTACGTAGCCCTCGACGCGTGCGACCACTTGCGTCGATTCGTACGGCAGTATCTCGAAGGGAATGTCGTGCGTTTCCGTCACGTTCCCGGATTCGATGGTGCCGATTTCGAGCGCGGTTGTAGCGGATGCTGGAGTGGTGGTGGCCGCTTTGGGGGTCGTCCGGTTTTGCGCCAATTGATCGCAGCCACAGCAGAGCATGGCGAGCAGTGGAAGCAGTTGCAACCTGGTCCATTTGAGAACGCCACACCTCCTTCTCACGCCAAGTAAGCAGGCGACCACCAGGGTGTGGGTGGCACGGTCTGTTTGTAAGACGAGTGGCATGGTTTGTTCCTGCAATCCTAAGACGAGGAGAGAGCGGCCGGGGTGTCAATGGCCTGGGGCCGTCTCTTGAGCATGACGTACAAGCAAGGTACGACAAGCAGCGAGAGCACAGTGGCGCCTAGAACGCCGCCGATGATGGCTCGCGCCAAGGGGACGTTCGCTTCACCTCCGGCGGAACCAATGGCCATTGGTAATAGCGCTAGCCAGGTCGTCAGTGAAGTCATCAGGATCGGTCGCAATCGTACCTGGGCAGCTTCCACGATTGCCTCGCGTGGCGTTTGGCCATCTGCGACCAGGTGATTTGCGAAGTCGATCAACACGATCGAGTACTCGACGACAATGCCGACCATCATAATGATGCCCATGAACGCCATGATCGAGAGGTGCGTTTGAGTCGCAGTCAAGGCGACCACTACGCCAATGAACCCCAGTGGCACGGTGAGCAGCACGATAAACGGGTCGACGAAACTACGGAACTGGGCCACGAGGACCAGGTAGACCAGGATCGCTGCGATCGCCAATCCATTGATGAACTGGGAGAACGATTCACGCATTGTGCGTACTTCACCCATCATGCGAAACGTAATGCCTTCGAATTGGCCTGACGCAGCGCGATTCGAATCCGCACCGGCCATGGTGTCGGCGCGGTACAGTGTGCCACGTTCGTCCGCGCTCTCTTGGGCACCCAGTTCTTCCAGACGTTGTTCGATGGCGGAGACAACACCGCCGACGTCATAGCCCGGCCTGACGTTGACGTAGACATCGGTTACCCGCGAGATGTTCCGATGGTAAATCACCGACGGCCCTGTTTTGCGGCGAATCTCGGCGATGGTGCCCAGCCGAATGGGACGGTTGTCTTTCCAGCCGACGGGAATGGTACGCAGGGTTTCCAGGCTGTCGAGTCGTTCTTCCCGATACTGGACACCCAGGAAATAATGGTTTCCTTTGACTTCATCGATCCAGAACGCGGGTTGAAAGTTGATCGAACTGTTGGTGGCAGCCACCAGGTTTTTCATTACCTCGTTCGGATTGAGACCCAGTCGAGAAGCCAGTTCCCGGTTCATTTCGACATCCAGGATGGGGTAATCAATCCGCTGCGCAATTCGAGCATCTGCTGTACCGGGTACCTGCCGGGCAACTTGTTTGATGACGTTGGCCAGATCCTGGGCGGGTTCAAGCTGGGAGCTCTGGATCTGGAAGTGGATCGGTGAGGGTTCACCCATGTTGAGCGCGGCCGTCAACATGCCACCGGTATCAAAGGCGAATTCGACCTCAGGAAATTTCTGGTTCAGTGTGTCGCGTAACGCTTCGACGTACTCGAAAATAGAT
>CAZITS010000614.1:0-4198 GCA_964542185.1 uncultured Pirellulaceae bacterium | reverse complement strand
TCAGAACCCGCAGAACCAACCTATTTGATGAAGGGTGGCGACCCTGAGAAAAAGGGCCCGAACGTAGCGCCTGCCAGTTTGAGCGTTCTGGATCAGGTCGTTCCTAGCTATCAACTTGCAGAAGATGCACCCGAAGCAAGTCGCCGGCAGAAACTCGCCCAGTGGATTACGCACGCGGAAAATCCGCTGACACCACGTGTCCTTGCTAACCGCATCTGGCATTACCATTTTGGGCGTGGAATTGTCGCGACACCAAGCGATCTGGGCTACAACGGCGGCCGTCCGTCGCATCCGCAATTACTGGATTGGCTAGCCCAGCAAGTTCGCACGCGGCAGTGGCGCTGGAAACCGCTCCACCGATTGATCCTGACTTCAGAGACCTACCGCCAGGCAAGCTCCTTTCAGGCCGATTCTGCGCAAGTAGATGCGGACGCCCGCCTGCTCTGGCGTTTTCCACCCCGCCGCCTTACCGCCGAAGCAATTCGTGATTCAATCCTGGAAGTCGCCGGCAGGCTAGAACACAAAATGGGCGGCGCAGGATTTCGCCTGTATGAGTACACCGTAGACAATGTCGCCACCTATTACCCACGTAACGACGTGGGACAAGAAACCTACCGCCGAGCGGTTTATCACCAGAACGCGAGAGCTGTCAAAGTCGATCTGTTGGGCGAGTACGATCTCCCCGAATGCGCTTTGCCTGCGCCACAACGTAATGTAACGATCTCGCCGTTACAGGCTCTGACTCTGCAGAACCACAGTTTCATGATCGATATGGCACGCAGCTTCGCGCATCGACTTGTGCTAGAAACTGGCACGGACAGTATCGACCAGCAGGTTACTCGAGCCTATCAACTGGCATTTGCACGAGACCCAATTGCAGAAGAATCCGCGGCAGCGCACCGGCTAATTCAGAATTTCGGCCTGCTCGTTTTCTGCCGTGCACTCTACAACGCCAACGAGTTTATTTATGTCCATTGATCGAACAACAGACAGACGGGCCTGGTTCGGTAATCTGGCGACTGGGCTCGCAGGAATTTCCCTGGCAAAGCTGACGAGCCAAGGCGCCGAGACCAAGGTCTCCGGGAACACCAATTTTTTGCCTCGCGCAAAACGCGTGTTGCAGATTTTTTGCCCTGGCGGCGCATCACACGTCGATCTCTGGGACTACAAACCCGAATTGGAACGCCGGGATGGGCAATATCTTCCCGAGGGAGCATTCCTGTCATTCATGGGGAAAAACGGTCCCCTGATGAAGAGCCCCTGGAAATTTCGACAACGCGGAGAGGCTGGAAGCTGGGTGTCCGAATTGCTACCACACGTCGGATCACATATCGACGACATGGCGTTCATACACTCGATGACTTCCAAATCCAACACGCATGGACCTGGCTGCCAGTTCATGAACACCGGGTTTACTGCTGACGGATTTCCGGCCAATGGAGCCTGGGCGAGTTATGCCCTGGGGAGTGAAAATGAAAACCTTCCCAGCTACGTCGCAATCACAGATGTTCGCGGCGAGCCGCCGTCAGGCGCTGCAAACTGGGGCTCTGGGTTTCTACCAGCAGAGCATCAGGGTATTTCACTCAACGCAGATCGTCCGATTCGAAACCTGGCATCTCCTGCGGGGATCAGTCCCCAGGCAGAGCAGGCATCCAGACAATTCCTTGATCTCCTGAATCAACGGCACCGTAAAGAAAATCCCGGCAATTCGCAATTACAGGCCCGAATTGCTGCTTATCAGTTGGCGGCGAGAATGCAGCTGTCTGCTCCGGAAGCAGGGAACCTTGCCCAGGAAACACGTGCAACCCATAACATGTATGGCACGACTGACAGCAATCGCTTCAAAGCTGCTTACGCGCGCAATTGTTTGCTCGCCAGAAGATTCCTCGAACGTGGGGTCCGCTTCGTCACCGTCTATTGCGCTTCGCGCGCATCAGGCGTCGACGGCTTGATGAACTGGGATGCCCACAAGAAACTAAAAGCCGATTACGAACGTCACTGCCCCATTTTTGATCAGCCTACAGCAGCGTTGCTGACAGATTTGAAACGATCCGGATTATTGAATGAGACGCTTGTACTTTGGACAAGTGAATTCGGCCGCATGCCTACCCGTCAGGAAGGCACAGCTGGGCGGGATCATAATCCTGATGGTTTTACCACCTGGATGATGGGCGCAGGCGTGAAAGGCGGTGTTCATTATGGCGCCACCGATCCGTTGGGCCGCAGGTCGGTGGAAAACATTGCGACAGTTTACGATTTCTATGCAACAGTACTGCACCTCCTGGGACTCGACTTCCAACAACTGGGATACTATCACAACGGAATTGAACGTCGCTTGACTGATGTCCACGGGCACGTCATTCCCGAAATACTTAGCTGATACAACCAGGCGATTGGTTTGTTGATGCGATTGCCCAGTGCTTCACCAGATACGTTTCGTTTCAGCTTGTCATCCCAGCGAGGCGAGCGCGACCGCAAGACTCAGGCCTGGCAATCGTGTGGCACGCTGGCTGCAGATGCTTTGTAAACAACTTTGGGACTGCAAAACTCCAACGAAGTCATTTGTTTAACGCTCGGACCGGAAGGACCGCTAACTCATGCCAGACACACTGTCCTTGGATGATTTTTCGTTAGAAATCACTCCCCCAGGTACTTGCTGGAAGGGCTGGATTCACATCGGCGAACTGCCAGCGGGAGAGCCAGTGCGCTGGCCCGTGGTGCTGCATCGCGGCCAACAACCCGGCAAAGTGCTGCTGGCTAATGCCGGAACACATGGTGATGAATACGAGGGAATCGCCGCCTTACATAAAGTTGCCCGGCAACTCGATCCCAAGGCGATGAGCGGAACGCTACTGTCCATCCCCATCCTCAGCCCACCGGCAGTCTCCGGTGGGCACCGCAATGGCATCTGGGACAATCGAAACCTCGCCCGCACATTCCCTGGCGATGCAGGTGGGTTGTTTACCGAACGCATCGCACATCACTTTGCAACCCGCATACTGCCTTTGGCAGACCTTTACATCGATCTCCACGCGGCAGGCACCGGAGTTGGTATCGAGACGTTTATTGGTTGCCGCGTCGATGAAGAAAGTGATCTAGTCGACACACAAAGACGTGCCTCGATTGCTTCCGGGATGGAGATTATCTGGAATACCGGAGGACTTCCTGGCAGAACCCTCTCGGCCGCCTGGGATGCAGGCGTCCCAGCCCTCTACACCGAGTCCCCCGGCAATCGCACATGTGACCCGGATGAAGTCGACATCATCGTCACCACGATAATGAATCTGTTGCGTTTTCTGGAAATCCTTCCGGGCTCCTACCCAACCGAGCGTCCGGCCTTCTACTTCGAAGATTCACGCCCAGCCGCAGGCCACATGCAAGACCACCATCGCTCTGATGTAGGCGGCTTGTTTATCCCGGAAGTCAAACTCTGGGAGCGTGTAGAAGAAGGACAATGCCTTGGAAAGGTCTACGACCCGCTCGGCGATATACTGCAAGTGATCTCGGCAAGTCTGAGTGGACGAGTACTGACTTTGCGGATCTGCCCGCGTGTTATGCCCGGTGAATTCACCACCGTTGTAGTCCCTTTCACCGAATGAGACCTGCGCCCACAGGTGGCCACGAGGTGATTGCCAGAAAGGCCACAAGTCCGTATTGCGCCCGACACTGGAGACATGAAGGCGGTCAGGTTTTCCCGTTACGGCACACGCCAACGGAAAAATACAGCTCACGCACCAGTGATCGCACCGATGCGTGAGGATAAGACGCACAAAGAAGTAACGCTGCAAAAGTAATAGCTGGTGCAGCGGCCGCGAAATCTTCAGCAGCAACGAACACCGTCTGCGAATGCGCCGCGATTGTGGGTCACCAGCCTAACTTGCGGCGCGGCGTGCCTCTGCTCGGGCCCGCCGTCTGGCGACCATTCGTTTGAACAAGACATCTGCAATAACACCAAGCAACAACACCAAACCGATTACAGCATCTTCCAAAGTGTCGGAAATACCTTCCAGAACAATCATATTGTTGAGCGTTTGCATTACGGCTGTCCCGATAAGTACGCCCAGAATGCCCCCCTCTCCACCACGTAACGAACACCCTCCCAGTACGGCTGCAGCAATCGCATGGAGCTCAAAGAAGCTGCCAAAGCTGGAAGGAGAAACCGAATTGCTGTCCAGGGCGAACAACATTCCGCCAATCG
>CAZITS010000613.1:0-4199 GCA_964542185.1 uncultured Pirellulaceae bacterium | reverse complement strand
CGGGACCACCGTATGCATTGAGTACGACCGCATCCAGGTATGCTTCCCGGGGATCGACACGTGTACCAAACTGCTGGTAGAGATGGGGCAACTTCTGGGACAACAAGGTCCGCGGCTCTTCGATCGTTAGTTCCTGCCAACTGGTACTCCCGTCCGTAGCCGTCCCGGCAATCATGGTCCGTAATGGTTGTCCAGTACGCGGATGAAGCGACCTGGGCAATACGACCACCGCTTGTAACTGCACTCCTGGCCGGTCGGCCTTTACCCAAACACGCGGTTTCAAATCGTCGTGTACAGGCATCGGATCTAATCGATAGCGAAAATGGACGTAGCTGCCACTTCCCGCTTCAATCCGAATGGACTCGCTCGCATTGCCTCGGTGTGCCTGGTCGTAGGCGCGGCGAATTTGCACGCGTGGCACGACGTCGTAGTCCGCCAGTTCCCAGCGGGTATCGGGAGTCTCAAAGGAATCGGGAAGGTCGCTCGCCCCGCATAGCCCTCCCCCTGGCAGCGCCAGCCACAGCAGGAAACGGATGCACTGTCGCCAGCCGCGCAGCAGACGCCACTGTTGCGGAAAAAACACACCGCAACGCACAGGGTGACACGAGCTACCAGCAGCCTGCCGCAACAAGACGCAATCTCCCGTCAAACAATTTCCAGCACCCTGTCGGGCACTGCCAGTCAGACCGCAACGGGTCAGCCAGGAGCGGGGTTCACTGTTGTCCAAGCTGAATGTTGCCAAAAAACCACATCGAGAAATCCTCCACGCGTTGTTTCTAAGTCGTGCTTCTAACAGCATTTGCGATCTTGAACCAGATCGAATGGGTTGCCTTTTCCCCACACCCACCGCAATCCACCTGGAATGCAGAGGAATGCCGCAACCCGTTCACTACAAACGGCTTACATCGAAAAAAACAGGGTTTTCACGGAAATTGGCACGGCGGATGCACTTGATAGCCTGTACTGACGCATCGATCTGGAGCCCCACCATGACGAGTACACAACGCCGATTCGCTGTCGACCAAATTGAAGAACTTCCCAAGGATCTGCTGGAACTGGGAACCCTCATCAACGAGCTGCCACTGGCGCTGCGGCAGCAGCTGGAATCCTCTTACACACGCGTTGTCGAAAGCACCCGGCGACGAAGGCGGATCCTCACCCTGGTCCAGGAAGCGCTGGGCCAATTGCGTTTGGATATGAAATATCTGACATTTGACCTCGATGCGACCCGTGACGAACGGGACGCATTACTCGATGCCCAGGATGAAATGGAAGACTGAACCCACTTGCTTCTTCCCGACGAACACGCAGTCAGAAAGCCTCTTTCCGATTGCGTCTGGGCTCTCTCTGGAATACGATAAAGCGTTAACCTGTATAGTCTTCCCTCGGTACCCCGCCACGTTCTGACGGCGTACCGTCGGGAAAGAATAAGTATCAGTCTTCGCTGGACTCCTTAGCTCGCGTGGTTCGTCAGATGGTCGACATTAGCGCCGACAAATTGGCTCAACGCGCCTTCGATGTCGGCCTGCTGGACAACCAGCAACTGGAAATGACGTGGTCCGAACTGGGCACGCGCGAGGTCACTGCAGACGAATTCATCGCGGTGGCCACACGGCGTGAGTTGTTGACGAAATTCCAGATTGACCGCCTCGTCAATTCAGAACGGTTCGGGTATTTCTACGGCGATTACAAGTTGCTCTACATGGTGGGAGCTGGCACGTTCGCCCGGGTGTACCGTGGAGTCGGACGGTTGGATGGCAAGATAGTGGCCGTCAAGGTGCTCCGACAACGGTATGGCGATGACGTGCAAGTCCGTGAGAACTTCATACGTGAAGCCGAAATGGTCATGCTGTTGCGGCACCCCAACGTCGTCCCGATCTACGATGTGGGTACCGAACGCAACCGCCCGTACATGGGCATGGAGTTTGTCGAGGGCAGTAATCTCCGCAGCTTCGTCATGGCCCGCAAGAAACTCACCTTGCTGGAATCCCTGCGCATCATGCGTGATGTCGCGGCCGGCCTCGAGTACAGCATCAGCAAGGGCGTCTCACATCGCGACTTGAAGCTTTCCAACGTGCTGGTCTCCAGCACAGGCCGTGGCAAACTGGTCGACTTTGGGTTGGCTGCGATGGAAGTGAAAACCGGCGGGGTCAACGAGAACTTCAACCCTCGCAGTATCGATTACGCCGGACTGGAACGTTCGACCGGTGTGCGCCGCAACGATCCGCGCAGTGACCTCTATTTTGCGGGAGTCATGTTGTACCACATGCTCTCGGGCCATCCCCCGCTCACAGAAACCAAGGACCGCGCTGCCCGCCTGAGTGTCTCACGGTTCCGTGAAGTTAAACCGCTGATCCAGCTGGAACCGACCCTCCCATTGTTTATCCATCAGCTGGTCATGAAATCGATGGAGCTGGATGTCACCAAACGGCACGCCAACGCGACCGAGTTATTGTCCGACCTGAAAATCGCCATCCACCGAGTCGAGCGCGGCGAAACCGAAGCGGGCAAAGAACAAGAGGCCACCAGTGCCGCCG
This sequence comes from uncultured Pirellulaceae bacterium, assembly GCA_964542185.1. GTDB lineage: Bacteria > Planctomycetota > Planctomycetia > Pirellulales > Pirellulaceae > UBA9264. The sequence continues at coordinate 1,662 of CAZITS010000613.1, read as the reverse complement.
CCGAGGTGAATCAAGAAGAGGGCCGCGAGGGGGCAAACCACACGGTGATGGTCATTGAATCACACGCGCAGATGCAGAATGCACTGCGTGAACGTCTCAAGCGCCGCGGCTACCGGGTGCTGGTGATCAGTGATGTCGACCGCGCGATGGACCGCTTCGAGGATGATAACCCGGTTGCCGATGGTGTTATTTTCTCGTCCGCAGAACTCGGTGAACAAGCCGTGGAAGCCTTCAATCGATTCGGCCAGGATGAAAAGACCGCGGAAATACCAGCGATCCTGCTGATCGACAAACGGCACAAAGAACTGATTCGCCAGGCAGAGACGGCCGACCATCGACGCCTGCTGGCGTTGCCGCTGAAAGTACGCCAACTGCGTGCCCTGCTCAAACAACTGGTGGTCGATGCGACCGCAAACAAAGACCAGGTTGCCAGCTGATCGACCGCTGCATAGCACGGCACCTCACGGCTGAACCACAGTACTGTGATTGTGATCACCTGCTCATTACCAGTTGGTAAAGCTGCCGTCGGGACGGCTCAGCTGGGGGCAATCGCCAGATTCGATGGCCGGATAGCGGGCGACCGCCGCTTCGTCGAACTCGATTCCCAAGCCGGGGCCCGTCGGTGGCAACAGGTGCCCGTCGGCAAATGGTACCTGGACTGGAAACAATTCCGGTAGTGCCTGTCCCGGTTCGCGCGGGCATTCCTGTACCGCGAAGTTACTGGTCGCCAGATCGAGGTGCAGGCAAGCCGCGGTCGAAACCGGCCCCAGTGGGTTGTGCAGGGCGATCGGCAGATAGTGCGTCTCGCACCAGCCGGCAATCTTGCGAGTCTCGGTAATCCCCCCCACGATGCAGACATCGATCCGGGCAAAATCGATCAGGTCCTCTTCGACAACCTGGCGGAATTCCCACTTGCTGGCATACTGCTCGCCCATGGCGATCGGTACATGGACTTTGCCGGCCACTTTTCTCAGCGCCGCAGGGCTTTCGGAACGGATCGGGTCCTCGACAAAGTAGGGCCGCAGCGGTTCCAGCTGGCGACAGAGGGTCACCGCATCTGCCGGATCCAAACGGGTATGCACATCAATGCAAATCTCAATGGCCTCACCCACCGCTTCGCGAATCGCGGCAAACTGACGCACCCCTTCGCGGACCGCCACCGTCGGCTCTAGCGTCTCCCCCTGGCTGGGCAGGTCGAAGCGGACAAACTTCCAGCCGGCGGCCACCTTTTCGCGAGCCTGCGCCACCAGCCCCTCCGTCGTGTCCGCGGCGATATGGGGATAACAGACGACCCGGTCGCGGACCAGGCCCCCCAGCAACTCATAGAGGGGAACTCCCAGGGCCTTGGCCTTGAGATCCCAGAGCGCGATATCGATGGCGCTGATGGCAGCCGCCCCGATCCGGTTGGCCGGAAAAAAGCCGCAGCGAAACATCACCTGCCAGAGGTGTTCGATCCGCCGCGGGTCCTGGCCGATCAGTGCCGGCCGCAAGGCGTCGATGAAGCCGGCCACCGCCGCCTCCCGCCAGGTGATGCCCGCTTCCCCCAATCCGTAAATTCCCTCGTCGGTATCGACGACCACGAACAGCGAGTTGCGTGCTTCCCCCACGATGTGGGTGCGAATCTGGGTGATCTGCATGGGGTTCCTCGGTCGCTGAAGTCGG
>CAZITS010000612.1:0-4209 GCA_964542185.1 uncultured Pirellulaceae bacterium | reverse complement strand
CGATCCGCAGCCAATTACGGTGAAATTCACCAAGCTACCTCCGGGTGTCACGGCTGCCGAGCAGTTTACGATTCCCGCAGACAAGAACGAGATTGAAGTGGAACTGACGGCCGCGGGTGATGCGGCCGCTGGAAAGTTTGACCAGCTGACGGTAGAAGCGGCCTCGAAGTACTCGGGTCAGGATATCAAGGCGGTCAGCGCACCGGCTGCGATCGAAGTGACCAAAGGTTAGTATGTGTGGTCAGCGAATCGCCTCAAGTGGTTTTTGGTATTAGGGTTGAATAAGTGTTGCTGCTGGCTGGGATCGATACCCGGCGACGGCATCGGTTACAAATTTTATTGACAGATCGTGTAAACTATTCGGATGTTCCGAATTTGCTAGGTGAAGGGGATCAGGTATGCAACGGACCGCTACATCGCTGATACGAGGGATGGCTTGCATGGCGGCGGGCGCCTTGTGCTGGACAATGTTGGCATCAGTGGCCCTGAGTCAGGAAGATTTGGAGCCCGTACAGGTGGGGACACCAGAGCGGATCGAAGTCTATCCTGCCGAGATCAAATTGACCGGGCCACGCCAGCGGATGCAGCTCGTGGTTACAGGTCATTATGCGGGGGGGATGCTGCAGGATCTCACCCGAGTGGCCGAGTTTGTGTCTTCCGATGAAGCGATTGTAAAGATCGCTGCAGCACGTGTGGCTCCACAAGGTGATGGGGCAGCCGAAATCGTAGTCAGAGTCGGCGGTCAGGAAGCCAAAGTGGCCGTAGCCGTCAGTGGCCAGGGACAACCGGAGCCAGTCAGCTTTGAATACGGTACGCTGGCGGCGCTTTCCAAGCAGGGTTGTAACGCGGGTGCCTGTCACGGTTCCCCCAGTGGCAAAGGTGGATTTCGCCTTTCCTTGCGGGCTTTTGATCCGACTTTGGATCGGTTGACGTTGATTCGAGAGGATTTCGGCCGCCGAACAAATCCACTCGACCCTGCCGCCAGCTTGTTGTTGCTCAAACCTTTGATGAAAGTGCCCCATGGTGGTGGATTGAAGTTGCACTCCACAGATCCCTCCTATGCGATCTTGCGTGATTGGATTTCGGAGGGTTGTCGATTGGATCCGCCTGAAGCGCCGCGTTGTGTGAGTATTCAGGTTTATCCACCGTCGGGCCGAGTGCTGAAGAGGCCGGCGCATACCCAACAACTCAGTGTTTTGGCGACGTTCTCCGACGGATCGGTGCGCGACATCACCCAGTTGGCTGTGTACACAAGTTCTGATACCGAAGTGGCTGACGTTTCGGTGGATGGACTGGTTGTCGGGCAGGATCGGGGTGAAACGGCTGTCGTGGTTCGTTACATGGAATTTATTGAATCGGTTTTCATTACATTTGTACGAGATATTGAAGGGTTTGCCTGGACGAATCCGGCTACCAATAACTATGTCGACGAGCATGTGTACGCCAAGTTGCAGCAACTCAAATATCTGCCTTCGGAATTGTGCAGTGAAGAAGAGTTTCTGCGCCGTACTTATCTGGACGTGATTGGTATTTTGCCGACAGTTGAGGAGACCAGCCGATTTCTGACCGACCAGGCTGCTGACAAACGCGCACGCTTGATCAATGAACTGTTGGAACGCCCTGAGTACTCGAAGTTTTGGGCGCTCAAGTGGGGTGACATCCTGCGGTTGACTAGCGGTCAGGTTGGTGGCGATGGCGTCCACAAATACTATCGTTGGGTTGAACGGGCGATTCGTGAGAACATGCCCTACGACCAGTTTTCACGCAAACTACTGGCTTCGGCGGGTAGTACGTTAACCAATCCACCGGCGAATTTTTATCGGACTGCTGGAGACACCAACGATTGTGTTGAAACGGTCTCCCAGGTATTTCTTGGCGCCCGGCTGCAATGTGCAAAGTGCCACAACCACCCGTTCGAACGCTGGACCCAGGACAACTACTACGGGATGGCGGCATTTTTCAATCGCGTTCAGCGAAAAAATGGCCGTCGACCAGGCGAGAAATTTATTTTCGTATCACGGAGTGGCGAAGTAACGCAGCCACGTACCGGGAAACAAATGAAACCTTGGTTGCCCTTGGCAGGTGATGTGGACCAGCCAAATCCTGACGACCGCCGACAAACTTTTGTCGATTGGTTGACCAAGGCAGACAATCCGTTTTTTGCCAAGATTGAAGTGAACCGCATTTGGAGCCACCTGCTCGGCCGCGGAATTGTCGAGCCGGCGGATGATTTCCGTGAATCGAATCCTCCCTCCAACGCAGCGTTGCTGGACGCGTTGGCCTTGGATTTTGTGAAACAGAAGTATGATCGAAAGCATGTGATACGTACGATTCTGAACAGTCGTACGTATCAGGCCAGTTTCAAACCGAATGCGATGAATGAAGAAGACACCAAGTACTTCTCACATTATCAGCCTCGGTTGCTCAGTGCCGAACAATTGCTGGATGCAATCTGCCAGGTCACCGACCGACCAGAGAGTTTCGCTGGATTGCCCGCGGGTACCCGTGCGACTCACTTGCCGGCTCCTGATCTGGTCAAGCACGATTTCCTGAAAATCTTTGGCCAGCCAGAACGCCAGACTGTTTGTGCTTGCGAGCGATCGAGCGAGTCAAACCTCGGTATGGCGATCCAGTTCTTCAACGGACCGTTGATTTACAACAAGCTCCGGGATGAAAGCAATCGCTTCCGGCAGCTGATGAAGCTGGAGAAAACGGACAGCGATATCATCAAGATGTTGCATTTGGCTGCCGTAAATCGCGAACCGACGGCCAAAGAGTTGGAGGCTAGTTTGCAGCACATTGCTTCCAAGGATGGTGAATCAGCGAAGAAGAACAAAGAACTGGAAGCCAAGATCGCGGAGGTTGGCAAACAAGTTGCAGCCGTTCGTGACCCGGCCTTCCAGAAATTGCTCGACGCCAAGTTGGCAACGGTTCCAGAGCCGCTGCGTGCTGACGCCAAAACGGCGGTGCTCACAGCAGAAGGGAAGCGGAGCGAGGTGCAAAAGTATCTTGTTGAGAAGTTTGGTAAAGGCCTGGTGGTCAGTGATGAAGAAGTAGTCAAGGCACTCGACGACGCTACCAAGAAGAAACTGGAAGCGCTGAAGAAGGAACTTGCCGAGCTGCCAAAACAAAAACTGCCACCCGGATCTGACCGAATTATGGCGTTGGAAGATATTTGCTGGGCGATCTTGAATACGAACGAGTTCCTGTTCCAGCATTAGTTCGGCGGTGTGCCTCCAGAAGCCGGCCCTGGCGGTGTTAGCGTCGCAGGCCGGTTGCTGGCAGAGTACGTAGTCCGCGTCTTTGTCGCCGCGGCGGAATGGTTTGTGTTTTCCCTTTTTCAGGTTGATCGAGCCAATGCGTTATTCAGTCGTGGTGTTGTTGACAGTTTCAGCGGGCCTGGTTTCCTCGGCGGCGGCAGAGCCAGTTAGTTTTCGCAAGCAAGTCGCGCAGATTCTGTTGGACAATTGCCTGGCCTGTCACGGTCCGAAAAAGGCCGAGGGTGGCTACCGAATTGATGCTTATGAGCGTTTGATCAAGGCCGGTGATTCCGATGAGGTTGCGGTCACGCCGAGTAAGTTGGATGCCAGCGAGTTGTTTCGCCGTATTGTCACGGAAGATGAAAGCGAACGCATGCCGCTGGAGGGTGACCCACTCCCGGCAGAACAGATCGCCCTGATCAAGCAGTGGATCGAGGAAGGCGCCAAATTTGACGGTGACGATCCCAAAGCCGCACTGGCCACGATCGTGCCGCCTCCGGTGCTCCCTTCGCCGCCGGTTCCCAAGCCACGGAGACTTACATTACCCTGAAAGTAGACCGTCGAGTCATTGATGCCCATGCGCGCTTCGCCGAATAGAGCGCTGCCCCCGGTACCATTTAGCGCGTCTCCGCCTGTGGTGGTGGTCAACAAGGAAACATCGCCGGCGATTTCAAGGATTGTGGCCTGAAACGCATTAATCGTTGCTTGGCCGCCTTCGGCATTGCCTCCATTAACGCCGGATCCACCGTGAACCTCGCTCACAAGGTCAGCCTTGCCACCGATTTTGAGCGGGCCGCCATCGGCTGAGATGGTGGCGCCGCCTCCACTGCCAATGCCGCCATTTCCATTGCTTGCATCGCCACCGCGCGAGAACGAAGACAATGAAAGGTCGCCGGCTATATCAAGCGTTCCGTCTGTACCGGTTATAATTTGCCCCAATCCGCCAAAT
>CAZITS010000611.1:0-4217 GCA_964542185.1 uncultured Pirellulaceae bacterium | reverse complement strand
CCACCCACTCCCTGTCAGCGTTCTTGTGACAACAGCGCTCTTCGTTGTGTCACTTCGTGCCGACGATGACCGCAGCCAGTTCGCGATTGCCTTTCGGGCTGAGAACCCCTGGCCGGTTGGCGTGCTGGGTATGATCGCCCCGGATGGATCGCGTCAAAAGTTCCTGGACTTCAAGCGACCGAAACAGAAGAGCTGGCAATGGGGGGCGCGTCTGCCGGATGGCCGCGTGATTCTGACCAGTCTTGAAGCGGCCGATGTGGCTGAGATTCGCGCAGGTAAGGTTGTCAGCCATTCGTGGCTTTACAGTCCTGCATCCGGGAAGCTGACGAAGCTGCTTGAGAGTGATTCACTCTCGAAGAATATCTACGTTCAAACTGTGCTGCCTGGTGGGCGGCGCTTGCTGGCGCTGGTGTTTCTCGACGGCGAGCAGCGGCTTTACGAAATGGACCTGGATGGCAGGAACCCGGTTGCGCTGACGAAGCCGGGCGAAGGTTTCTGCTATGGCGTCTCGCTCAGTCCCGACGGGAAACGGGTTGCGCTGCACGTGACCGGCGGCAGCGAGAGCCCGTTCAATCCCGGCCACTACTCCATCAACGTCATCGATCTGGCGACACGCAAGCGGTCGCTGGTCAGCGGAGCGAAGGGACATCTCTACTTTGGTCCAGGGTGGTCTCCCGATGGCAAGTGGCTGGCGTTTCTCGACTGCCATGCGGACATTGATCCCAGGCACTTTTCAGCGGATCTGTGCATCGTTCGTCCCGACGGTTCGGAACAGCGAGTCGTGACGAACGGTCGTCGACACTGGTTCGGCACAGGCTACGGCTCCAACTTGACTGGCTGGTCTCCCGACGGCAGGACCATCACTTACTGCCGACTGCTGCCCGGTTCGACCTCGTCGGGAAAAGGCGGCACACAAATCTGCCTGCTCAATCCGTTTACCGCTGAAGTGACTGAGCTGACGGAACCGGTCGACGGCGACTGGCACTGCCGACTCGCGTGGTCCCCCGATGGCCGACAGCTCGCCTTTGTAAAGACCGGCACCCGAGGTCGTGAGCTCTGGTTGATGGATGCGGACGGAAGGAACGCAAGGCTCATGACCAGAGGCTTGAAGGACCAAGGCGCCGACCATCCCGTCTGGTTGCCGATCGAATGACGACCGATTCCACTAAGGCATGCGGCAGATGAGTTCTTACCTGCCGTCGGCATTGGGTGCGAAGCCGTCCGCTGGATAGATTGGAAATGTTATGACGACTGATCCGCTCTCAACACGACGTACACGCCTGACGGTCACGACTCTGGTCGTGGTATCCGCGATTGTTGGCCGGCAGGCCGCGTGCGGTGAAAGTCAGGCCGTCGATGCTCCGCTGGACGTGGGGTCGAGTCTGGAACTTGCTGTCGACCCGCGATGGATTGATTCGATCGACGGAGCGAGGCTGGCGGGCAATTCGCCTGGACCCTCGAGATCGACCTGGGCGAAGCACAAACTGTCTCACGGGTGCGAATTCTCTTCGCGAAAAGCTATCCCACCGACTACGCGATCGCCGTCTCCGCCGACGGCAAATCCTGGTCCGAGGTTCACCGCGGAGCAGGCACCTCGAACGGGAGATACGAGCATATCTTCGCACCCACTGAAGTCCGCTATGTGCGCGCTCTCAGCCACAAACCCAACGGTCCCGGCCAGGAGGGAGGGCAAATGTGCGTGGCCGAGTTGGAAGTATACGAGAAGTGAGGGACCGTTCGCCTTGCTCGTGGTGCGGATCAGACGGCCCTGCAACAACCTCACGCCTCATCGACAGAGACGCCCTTATGACGCATACGAATCTCCCACCTTCCCGGCGTGATTTCCTGAAAGCATCCGCATTGGGCGTCACGGGCGCAGGCGTAGGAGCGACTGCGATCTCATCACGGCGCGCTGCGGCGGATGTGGGGGCGAAGAGTGCCCGGCAGAAGGCCGCCCATCGTCAGCGGCGAGTGATCTACAGCGACGACGGCGCTACGCTGTTACACGGTGAGCCTACGCTGAAGAGCTACCTCTCCCGACGTTTGGATCACGTGGTCGACACTCACGTCGACACGGTCTACTTCAACACGACCATGTGGGACGATCGCTACAGCCATTACCCTGACCCAAAGGTCGGCGAATTCGTCCTGGAGTCAGCGACCCCAAGGGACGGAGAATGGTTTCACTTCGCCCACCGCTATCGGATGCTGGCTGAAAAAGAAGGCAAAGATGTCCTGCAGCTTAGCCTCGAATTCTGCAAGAGCCACAACCTTGAATTCCTCTGGACGCTTCGCATGAACGACGTCCACGACATCTTTGAGGTCCGCAACCGGTGCAGGTTCAAGCAGGACAATCCGCACGTCGTGCTGGGTAGACCCGGGGCGATTCATTATCCCCACACCGACCACCGCCACTACTGGAGCGTGTTGGACTTTGCGCAGGAGGCGGTGCGGAATCGACGGCTCGGCGTGATCAAGGATGTTCTTGCCCAATATGACGTTGACGGCATCGATCTGGATTTCATGCGGCACCCGCTGTTCTTCGACAGCGTGCGGCATGGCAAGCCCGCTTCAGGCGCCGAGTTGGACATCATGACTGGGCTGGTCCGCAAGGTTCGACAGCAGGTGCTCGCCGCGTCGGACAGGCGGGGTCGGCCCCTGCTGCTTTCGGTCCGTACTCCGGTCACGGTTGAATTGTGCAACCATGTTGGCTTGGACATCGAGACGTGGCTGGCAGAGGGCCTCATCGACGTGCTGGTGGTCGGATGCGGATATATGCCGCTGACGATGCCGGCGAAGGCGCTGATCGATCTGAGCCACAAGCACAACGTGCCCGCGTATCCCTGCATCAGCCACTCGGGTCTGAAACCACCACACGCGATCCCCGAGGCATGGCGCGCGTCGGCGTCCAACTTATTCGCCGACGGCGCCGATGGTGTTTTGACATTTAACCTTGAGTACAGCGTTGACCGTGGGCGGTTCACATTCCACGACGTCCTGAAGACGATTGGTGAACCACCGGTCATGGCGGATCTGGATAAAATGTACGGCGTCGACTGGACAGTCGCGGGTGGCTACATGCATCACGCCGTGCCGAACGACGGGACTTTGCCTTTCACGTTGGAGCTGAACAAGGAGGCCGGTCTGACGTCGCTGCCTGTCAGCGATGACGTCGCCGCTGCCGAACGGGCAGGGAAGCTCAAGTCGATCGATCTCCGTGTGGAAACCGAAGGCCTGGGCGCCAGCGACAAAGTAGATCTGTTCCTGAACGGACGGAAGCTGCAAGACGTCCAGCGGGAAGGTCAATTACTGACGTGCAACCCACCGGTTGCCGCGATCAAACGTGGTCGGAACGAACTCGGGGTGACGATGACCGCCCGCACCGATGATGCTGGCAGTGCGCCGCAGCTGACGGACATACAACTTTGGGTCCGTTACAACAGTTGAGGGAGCTGAAGCCCGGAGGCAATGCAGCAGTGGTCGTCATGAGTCATGACGTGTGGAGCAGGCAGCACGCTCATCGCCATTGCCCTCAAGTTGCAGGCGGGCCAGCGGCCCGGCAATCACCGCGTCGGTCGCGCCGACGCTCGGCGTCTGGCCGCGCGCCTTTTCCGCCGTCACGTGCAGCAGTTCGTCCGGGATCTTCACGGTTGCGGACTCGTCGCCCCACTCGGCCGATCCTTTCGCCCGGCGGCTGAACCGCCAGCCTCGCGCCTCCAGCGGCAGTTTGTCGACGCGGTAAAGCGAACGCGGATAGCGGTAGCTGCAAACAAAGTTGCACACCGGCTGGGGAAGCTTGTAGTCCTCGGCGCGTAGCGACGTGAGTTCGACAGCTTTCAATCGGTCGCCGTTCGGCAGCAAAACGCCTTCATCGAGCGCCGATCGGGCTTGTGGCTTGCCGACGCACCAGAGCGCTTGGCGAGCCGCCCTGTCACTGCTCGAAAGCGAAGGACTCCCAGAGTCGTCGGACCTCGCAAGTATCTTTCACCTGGTGCAGGACGTCTTCGATGCTGATGACGAACAACACCCACAAGACCGCATCGCTCTACGAAGCCTTTGAACCGGCCGAAGTACGTCGTCTGATCCAGCGACTTGAGATTCACCACACCCCGAAACACGGCAGCCGGAGAATCTTCTCGCGCACGTCTGCCGGCAGCGAGTTCCACCGCTCCGCCAGCCGCCGAATCTGAGCGTTCCGTGCGTCGGTTACGTCGGAT
>CAZITS010000610.1:0-4218 GCA_964542185.1 uncultured Pirellulaceae bacterium | reverse complement strand
AAAAGGCGCCCAGGCAGGGCACCTGGTGATCCAATGGGATGCTTCAGACCGTCACCTGTCAGAACGCCCCGTCACACTGCGTGTCGCAGAATCAGCCAATGGCCCATGGACGATCATTGCCGAGGGACTGCAAAACGTCTCGGAATATGCCTGGCGTCCTCCTGCCACCATTGCCCGGCAGGTCCACATTCAAATCGAAGTCCGCGACGCGGCCGGCAATCAAGCCAAGGATCAAACTCGAAGCCCAGTGGACGTCCGTAGCGCAACCCCCCGCGGTCGCATCCGTGGCTTCCGCTCACTGCAAGAGCAGCGAGCGCAAAGCGCCAGCAAAGCGGTCGATTACCGGGAGCCGGCACGCTTTGGCGCGCCGGGAACCAACTAAACCGTCCCTCACTACTCATGCCTCTGACAAACAGGCTGATGAGAACCACTCTAGATCGCCTTCTTCACGCGTCCAGCAGTTCTTCCTGCCGGAGCTCCTGAAGTCGCTTCCGTCCACCGCATTTCTCCAGATACTCGTCAAAACTGGCGCTCTCGAACACGTACTTGGACAACCATTGCTGGTGACTTCCTGGTTCACGCTCAGCGTCCAACCAGGCGCGCAAATGCTCTTCGTCTGAAAAATACGCGTAGGGCATATTGCCTGGGTAACTACCTCCAGGAACCTCGCAGACCGCGTCGACACAATAAAAGGGAATCACCGTTGATGTCGGATCTTCACGAATCACATCCTCTTCAACCAGTTCTTCGCACGTGACGATGACTTTATGCGCTGCCCGTGCGACAAACCAGTCACTCACAGAAGTGCCGCGAATCCGGCAGTTTCCATAACGGTCGGCCTGATGGACATGAATAGCTGCCACATCGGGAAACAGGGCAGGGACCGCTGTCAGCAACTGCCCGGTGAACGGGCACTCGACTGCCCGCGCCGCACTGTGCTGGAACGTATCCGTGCCTGCAACACTACGGACCGGCAAAAAAGGAACCCCCATGGAGGCCGCTTGGAATCGTAACGCCAGCGTATAATTCGTCCATTCGCAGATTTTGACTTCTCCACTCTCCATCACGCGACGTGCATGCGGAGAGAGTCCTCGAGCCTCCAGCCCGATGATGTATGCAGCGTCGACACGATTCAACAACTGGCCTCGGTCTGTCAAATTCCCGCTACAAAGCACCTGAAAATCGTGCGTTGTGGTGTGCCCCGCCAATCCCAGCCCCTGTTTTTTCTGACGGACAATTTCATGGATTACAGCCGTGGCTATCCGATTTCCTCCGAATCCGCCAGTCGCCAGATAATCTCCATCGTCAATCAACTCACGGACCGCGTCGGCTACCGGCCGACGTTTATCGCCCATGCCTTTTGATTTGTGGCCAAATCGTTCCCGAGCCACATCACAATCCGGATTGGAAAATAGAGGTCCGCTGCCACTGTTTAATGCCAAACCGCCACACTCCTTTCCATACCTACAGGAAAATCCTGTCCAAAAGCCGTTGGTTTTCTTACCCACCAGCAAGAGGTGGCAGTCTACACCCTGCTGTCACTTCCCCCAAACCGGACACGCCTCTCCTCTTCCAGCGAGTCTGCCAAACGGTGCCGTATTCACAGTGGTTCACATCTACTAGCGACCTCGACACAACACCAGCACGACCGGTTTCAAACGGTTGATCATTGGACAGCGTTCTTCGTACAGCCCCTGTTCCATAACCCCACCCTTTGCTGCACAACAGAAATCCTGGCACCATGAAGTAACAACAAAGCGAAGCACCAACAGAGCGGTTCTAGGGCAGCCACCGCTAACCGCGGGCGTTACACGCGTTTCCCTCGCCAGCGCCACGACAAATGGACCCTACCGATGATGCCGGAGTTTTAACATGCCCGAGTTCCCACCCCAAACCCTGGCAGCCCGCTTCCTGTTTCCGGTCAATGGATCGGTTATCGAACAAGGAGCGATCACCATACAGGGCGGGAAGATCACCTCCATTGAACGAAAAACAACGAATGGAGATGCTCACGATCTGGGCAACGTAGCCATCCTTCCCGGCCTGATCAATGCGCATACGCACCTCGAATTCAGCTCACTCGCAACACCGCTCGGTGAACCGGGCATGCCCCTCCCTGAATGGATTGAACACGTTGTCGGCTGGCGACGAGCCGTGGCAACCGAATCGGCGCTCCCAGTGCCACCTGAACACGCCGTGCACCAGGGGTTGTGCGAATGTCTGCGATACGGAGTTACTGCTCTGGGAGAAATTTGCACAACGGACTGGGAGAAAACCGCTTTTCCAGAATCGCCAGCCAGCTGCACACTCTTTCGCGAACAAATCGGGCTTTCAGCTGAACGTTGCCAGGACAGTCTGAGTTCCGCCAGCCAGTGGCTCGCAGACTTTTCCACACGATGCTCACAGCAGTCCCAGCGGCAAACGACGGGGACGCGGTATGCGGGCCTCAGTCCGCATGCCCCGTACACGGTAGCCATTGATTTACTCGAGTCGCTTTGTGACCTGGCCAGAAAGTCAAACAATCCCGTTGCAATGCATCTCGCGGAGTCACCGGAAGAGCTCGAATTACTCAGAACTGGTGGCGGCGATTTTGCCGCGATGCTGGATCGACTCGGTGCCTGGGACCCTGACAGTACAAAGCCAGAGCGCTCCCCTTACGACTATCTCCTGCGTCTGGTAAACACCCCGCGTCTGTTAGTCATCCACGGCAACTATCTGAACCAACGAGAACTCGATCTTCTCGCGCAGCACCGAGACCATACCTCAATCATCTACTGCCCCCGCACGCACGCCTTCTTTCAACACGCAAGTTACTCCTGGGATTCGGTCCTGACGCGTGGAATCCCACTCGCCCTGGGCACGGATTCCCGCGCTTCCAATCCAGACCTCAACCTGCTCGCAGAAATGCGTTTCCTGCTCGGACAAGTTTCCAGCCCCGCTCCACAACAAGTGCTGGAGATCGGAACCAGCAACGGCGCACGAGCACTGGGTCGGCACCACGAAATGGGCGCTCTTCAACCCGGTATGCTGGCGAATCTGGCCGTCGTCCGCCTACCCGACCGTCCCGCCAAAGACCCACACGAACTGCTATTTGCCCCAGAATCAAAAGTTATTCGCAGCTACGTACACGGCACCCTGGTGTACGCTGAGGAAAACATCTAGCGTAGCCTTGCAGTAGCAACACAGACCTCCGCACCGAACTCCTGCAGGCGTCGTGTACCCTACCCGCGATCGCCAGCTGACGGCCGGCTCACCGGGACAAATCACCCCAGCCGGCCTATAATGGATACGATGGCGGTGCCTAACATCCCTTCCGGGTAGTCCTTGGGAGCCCCATTACCGCCTGCGACACCACCAGCATTCTTTCGGATAGAGCCACCCGTGACCGTATCTTTTTACAGCTCAAGACTTCCGTTACTCTTCGCCCTGCTGACCTGCTGCTGCGCCGTGAAACTCAGTGCAGCGCCACCGGAAGCAGAGCAGGCCTTTTTCCGCAAAGAGGTTGTGCCGCTGCTGGCAAAACGCTGCTTCAAATGCCATGGCGGAAAACAGGTGCAAGGTGGACTAAGGCTGAACAACCGAGCAGGCGTCCTGAAAGGGGGCGAGAGTGGTCCGAGCGTCAACCTGAAACACTTCCAGGAAGGCCTTCTCTGGAACGCGGTCAATTACCAGGAATTGGAAATGCCACCTGCTGGAAAACTGCCGGCGGGAGAAATCGCGATCCTGCGACGCTGGCTAAGCGAAGGTCTCGCCTGGGATCAGGTCGCCATCGACGCGGCCAGCGTGCAACCTGATTCACCACCCGTCGACGCTCTAGCGCGGCAATTCTGGTCCTTCCAGCCTGTCCAGCGTCCGGCGCTCCCCGCGCTCGGCCCGGAGCCCCGGTCGGAGAACCCCATCGATCGTTTTATACTGGCTCGGCTCGAATCCGCAGGCCTTAAACCGGCACCACCCGCCGACCCGGCAACGCTCCTGCGACGGGTCTATTACGACCTGACCGGGCTCCCCCCGTCACCTGAGCAGGTCCGTCGCTTTTTGGCAGCGCCTTCAGCGAAGGCATACGAAGACGTCATCGATGAACTTCTGGCGTCAGAACATTACGGCGAACGTTGGGCACGTCACTGGCTCGACCTCGTACGTTACGCTGAATCAAACAGCTACGAACGTGACGGCCCCAAGCCGAACGTATGGCGTTTTCGAGATTACGTCATCCAAGCA
>CAZITS010000609.1:0-4223 GCA_964542185.1 uncultured Pirellulaceae bacterium | reverse complement strand
TGCTGTATTTCACCAAGGAGCGTCGTGGCGTGCTGTCATGCGTGCGCGCCGACACCGGTGAATTCCAGTTCGAGAACCAGCGCCTCCCTGGGTTTGAAGGGTTGTACGCATCGCTTTCCGCAGCGGCTGGAAAAATCTACATCGTCAGCCGCAATGGTACGACGGTGGTTCTCAAACACGGTTCTGAATTCGAAGTCCTGGCCACCAATCAACTCGCGGAAGGAATCGATGCCTCACCGGTAATCGTCGGCAACCAACTCCTGCTGCGTGGCGCAGAGCATCTGTATGCCATCTCCGAACAGTAACTCCAGGAATGACTTCGGCCACGACTCAGGTCGGCCAGCTGACCTTCCGACAGATCGCCCCGTACCCAAGTCCTAATACTGGTTACCAGCAACCAGCAGGAGTTTTTTGATGACGTGCCGTCCGACCCCACAACGGACCCTCACCTGCTGCCTGATCATCACGTTGGCCAGCGCCACGTCCCCACAGGCAGCCGACTTCGGCCCCTGGATGGCCACCTACGAACTGAGTGCCAAGTCAGACGTGGCCATCAATCCCGATCGGCTCTATCACGGCCCCGCCGCCGTCGTCGCACCCAACGGAGACTGGCTCGTCTGTTTCCAAGACAGCGCCGACCACGGTGGAACCGATGGCGTGATCCGCCAGGTCCGCAGCCGCGACGAAGGACGCACCTGGCAAGCCGACGGTATCGTACACGACCAGCGCGAGCAGCGGATGTTCTCACGCAACCCGGCCTATGGAGTCACTCCAGACGGGAGAATCGTACTAGTGGTCCAGCGTTGGCGACCGCTGCCTGCCGGCGAGGAATTCGTACTCGGCACGTCCGTAGCCATTCAAGCCAGCGTCTACTTGATCAGCGCAGACAACGGATGTACCTACCAGCACCAGGGGGTGGTCGATCCGGCCGTGCCGCTGCGTCACCAGGGCACCACAAGTGCGATTATCCAACACCAGGGCCGCCTCTGGATGGCCGCCGTCAGCAATAACGCAGCGCCGCGCGGAATCAGTCTCTACCAAACCGCAGATCCGGCCCAAGGCTGGCAATTTGCCGGCTGGATTTTCCCCCACAACCTGCTGCCTTCCCCCGTGTATGTCAGCTACGGATCGTTGGTGTTCCGCAGCGATGGGTCGCTGCTCGCCCAATGCGTCCACTACGGCAATAACTACCAGCGGATCAGCCGTGATGCGGGCCGCACCTGGGGCCCGGTACGCGTCCTGAAAAACCTGGGCACCTACAAGAATCCCGACTTGGCCTACGTCAACGGTGTCCTGGTCGCGCATGGTGTCGCCACCCCAGGCACCGGAGAAAAGCAGTCAGAGCAAGCGAACTGGAATGCCTCCGCGGGTGCGTCGGTGGTCTACTTCTCGCCCGATGAGGGACTCTCTTGGGGACGTTCCGTCATCCTCAATCGGTATGGCTGGCGCGGCGGCGGCGGCTATAGCGCGTCGCTACGCACCAAGAGCGGAGGATTATTCATCGTCTTCAGTACCGATTCCGGACCCCGTACTGGCAAACAGGGTGGCAAACCAGATGTCCGCGGCATTCACTTGACCGATGTAGAAATCCGTCGTCCTTGAACCAGAACCCATTTCCAGCAGCTTGCACTTTTCCTGACAGCGAAAGCACATCATCATGATTTCACGATACGTTGCCGTCATCCTCTGCCTGCTCACTGTCAGCTCAACGATCCAGGCTGCCTCCCACAGCTGGCTTTTTGTCTCCCTGCTACGCGCCAAAAAGATCGTCACTTTTCACCGCGACTCCACGACCGGCGTCCTGCAGCGTCGCGGCGAAACAACCTGCCCTGCCGAACCGGCATTTCTGAGCGTCTCTCCCGATCGCAAGACGCTCTTCGCGTCCTACCGATCAACGGGACAGCTAGCCAGCTTTCGCATCAACGCCAGCAACGGAACCCTGACCCCGCTGAGTGTCGTTGAGGGCGGAGAGGACCCCGCGTACCTGCTGGCCGATCGCACGGGCCGATTCTTGTTGAGCGCCTACTACCTGGCAAACAAAGTGACCGTGCACCGGCTGGCAGCCAACGGGATGATTGGAGAGACCCCACTGCAGACAATTCCTACAGCCGAAAAAGCCCACGGCTTTGTCCTGGATTCCAACAATCGCATGGCCTTTGTACCTCATACCGGTGGCAACCGGATCTATCAGTTTCAATTCAACGCACAAAACGGTCGATTGAGCGCCAGTGACCCCGCGTTTACCGCGACTCCCGCTGTCGATCATCCGCGCCACATCGCACTGCACCCGTCCGATCGCTGGGCTTATGTCAGTAACGAAGCGGGAGACAGTGTGGGAGTGTTTGCCGTCGACCAGAAACAGGGCACACTGCAACGCATTCAAACTATGAGTACACTGCCAGCCGGATTTGACGGCAGCACCAATGCCACAGCCCGCTGTGAAATCACACCGAACGGCAAGTTCGTCTACATCGCGAATCGCGGACACGACAGCCTCGCCGGCTTCGCGATCGATCCTCAGACCGGCAAGGTCCGCTCGCTGGGTCAGACGCTAACGGAAAAAACACCGCGCTCGTTCAGCATCGAACCCCAGGGCAAGTTCCTCTACGCCGCCGGGGAGAGCAGTGGCCGTATCGCCGCCTATCGGATTGGTACCGATGGCCACCTGACACGAATCGCCACCTACGAATCAGGTCCCGTCTCCTGGTGGGCGTTGGCGGTCGATACACCGTCAGCCAACTAATTTTCCGCCGGTTCCGATTTGCTTTGCGGCAGCAGCGGGTCCTTGAAGTCACGGCCGCCATCCAACCTGCAGGCCAGGCCTTTCTTCCGGAGTCGTACCACCATGCCGCCGTCATGGGCAGAAATCGATCGCTGGTTAATGGGAGAAGCGTGGGTCGGTTCGCGCATCGACGCCCACCTCTCTGTTCTCTGTGAACAGATCGGCGTGCGTTGGGCCGGATCGGACGGAGAACAAAAGGCAGCCGAATACATCGCCAACCAGCTTGCGGAGTTGAACGTTGCATCTCCCCGTCTGGAACCGTTTAGTCTCCAGACCAGTGACTGCCAGAGCGCCATGTTACGACTAGTGGGCACCGAGGACTGGGAAATCGATGTGCGTCCGAGCTTGTTCTGCCAATCGCTGTCCTGCACCGCGCCTCTGTGCGACGCAGGCTACGGCATGCCCCACGAAATTCTGGCGTGCCGAGAGGCTTTAGCCGGTGCGGTCGCCCTGCTCGACGTGGGGCTCGAACCGTTCAGTGACCCGCTGCCGGTCTCACATCGGCTACGTGATCTGGCCGCGGCGGGTGTACGTGCTGCGATTTCCTGTGCACCACAGCCAGGTCGGCAGCTGACCCATACCTCGGGCGCCGACTGGCGGACGGGTGATCTGCATGGTGCCGCCCTGCCGCTCTTGCAAACTTCCCAGGAAGACGGGGCGCGACTGCGACGGTACGCTGCTGCAGGGGCCCACATCGAAATCGACATTCAGACCCGCCAGTTCCAGACGAACTCCAGTAACGTCAGTGGGAATATTGAGGGAAACACGCGACCTCGGGAATGCTTGATCTTGAGCGCCCATCACGACACCACGCCCGACTCCCCCGGAGCCAACGACAACGCCGCCGGCGTTGCGGTCATCCTGGAAACAGCACGGCTGCTGACAGGACTCGCTGAAACGCTGGACGTCCGTCCCCAGCGCAGTCTGCAATTTGTCAGCTTTGGCGCCGAAGAGCAGGGACTGCAGGGCTCGACCGCTTTCGTCGAAGAACACTACGGACCGGACCCGCTCCCCCTCCTGATGATGAACCTCGATGAACTTGGTACCGGACGCATGAAGGGAGTCGTGCTGCAATTCCCTGAACTCCGCTCGCTACTGCAACAACAACTCAACACGATGGGAGAAGGTCTCCAGTGCCACGTACTCTCCCAACTGGACGCCTCGGGAGACATGTTTCCCTTTGCGCGGCGTGGGATCCCCGCAGCGTTTCTCTGGCGTTGGCGTTTCGTTGGTCGCCACCCGGAGATTCGCTTTGGACACAGCAGTTCTGACACGCTCGACAAAGTCCGCGTCCGCGAACTCAAGGAGTACGCTGGCCTGTTGGCGCGACTGCTGCTCCGAATGGCCCAGCTGCCAGGTGACAGCTGGCCAGCAAATAACCTGGACCCCGACGAAATCGCCCAGCGCATTACCAACGAAACCGACACCGTATTCCGCACCA
>CAZITS010000608.1:0-4231 GCA_964542185.1 uncultured Pirellulaceae bacterium | reverse complement strand
CGAATCCTAACAGGTGGGGAACCAGGTAATCGCCATTTGGCAACTTGCGAGCCATGCGTGTTTGCATATGTGCATTGTCGGTGTCCGGCTGCAAAGGAACTTCGACATCGATGTCACCCTGACTCGTTATCTCCAGGATACGAGGTCGCGGCCCACGTTCCACAACCATCGTGTTCCCATTATCAAGCCGCACCACGGTACCTAGTTCCTTATTGACGGGATCAAGCCGGTATCGAAAGACGACTTTTCCATAACGCGAATATTCACGCGCTTCATTGGCAATCGAAACCAGAATATTTCCATTCGCGAGTACGAAGCCATCCCGCGACCGTCCAGGCACCTGCCATTGAATACTGCTGTCCTCACCAATAATCGCGGTGATCGATCCAGTCACCAGAAATGAGTGCCGCAGACCGGTTTTACTGCGCTGCTCACCAACCGCCGACTGCTGAGCGCTCACCAAAGAGCTGGTCGTGGCCACCAGTAGCGCCCAGCTGCAAATAGACAAACTGAGTCGTGTGCACATAGATTCCCCAGGAGATCAATTAAGCGTGGGATCAATTAAGAGACTGTCTCTCCACCGATTGTACCCTGTTGCCTCCGCTCGTGAAGTTGCCTCCGCTCGTGAAGTTGCCTCCGCTCGTGAAGCAAATCCGGTGAAACTCAGGACCGGGATTTTCATCGATTGAAATGGCGTGGCAGCGCGGAGTCAGCGTGCCGCAACGGAATCAGTCCAGGAACTGCAGACCCGCAAGATCAACCGCAGCGGTCACGAGCGTCAGTTCCCAAATGAAATGCGGACCGCGCGGACGCGTAATTGTTGCGCACGTCCACTGGTCCAGGAAACGATCACGCCGTTGCCGTCGGCGACCGCCCGGGGAAACCCGCTGGCGCGTCCCGGGGCAACTTGAGCGATGGCCCATTGTGCCGCTATCCGGCCATCTGGCATCACTCTCGCCGCGCGCAACTGCGCGTCTGCCTCCCCATGGCGCAACCAGCACAGAAATGTGGAACCATCCTCCAGCACAGCTACTGCCGGGCGTCCGACGGGTCGCTCCACATCGATGGCAATCGGCTCATTGAACCGCGTACTCCCTTCCCTGGACAGCGCTAACTGGACTGCTGGAGCGCGCGATTCCGGATGCGTAAACCAGGCGACGGCAAACTGCCTCGCATGACCCGCGATCGACGGGCCATTCACAGGTCACCCGGGAATTTCCCAACCGTCGACATGACAAGGGCGAGGACGCGTCCAGCGAACCCCAGCCCCATGGACATAGGCCCCGTGGACATAGGAAATGTCCCTGACCTCCTCGGCGCTGCGGTCGCGATAGACGGCTAGCACACCGTTGTCAGCAGGCGTGATCGAAGTAGGACAACAGCTGCAGACGCGTTTGTCGATGAGAACTTCCTTGCCCAGCTGGCCGCGGGCATCAAAACGGCGACTCCACAATTGTGTATCACCCGTGCTTTCCATCGCTCGACCATCCAACCAGATAGCCAGGAATTGGCCACCTGGTTGAGGCAACATCGAAACAAATCCGTGCTCACAGGCGCTCCGGTCATCGTGCAACCAGAACGGGGCTGTCCAACTCTGTCCACCGTCCGTTGAACAAGAAACACGAACGCCATAGGCGTAAGGCTGTGTGCCATTGCGCGCCAGCCAATGGGCGGCCAGAGTTCCGTCCGCAAGTGCGGCAATCGAAGGGACATCGGCCCAATTCACAAACCAGTCGGTGCCCGCAGCGATCGTGCGTGGTGTTGCAAACTGGCCATGGCGATAAACGGAAAAACGCAATTGCGTCGTCTGGCCCGGACCTGGCTCCAGCCAGCACAGGTAGGTTCGCCCATCACCACCTCGGGTCAGACAGGGGTAGCGACTGCCCAGCGGAACCCTTTCCGCAATGGGTGACATACGCGGACGGCCACCTGGTGGTGGTTCTGCCGCCGCCAGCAAAAGCCAGCAACCGTGCACAGACACTGCCAGTAACGCCCAGGTAACTGACTTCAAGCAGTTGTGACTGCAAGCATATCCCATGAATCACCTGTTCTGTTCGCCCGTGCCAGCAAAGGGTAGCCACCGACCCAACACCCGTCCGCTGATTCTACAGCCGTGGGCGCGGCGGGGTCACCCGTCCACGCGCAGGCACTACGCCGGTTGCATTGACCTTGCGACGAAAGACCTGAGTCCCGCACGTCACGTAAAGTGTGTCAAGCTGCGGGCCACCAAAAACCACATTAGAGAGCCAACCGCCGGACGGCTTTTCCAGGATCAGGTGAACCCGCCCCAGCTGATCCAGAACCTGCAGCCCCATCCGGGTCGTCACGTAGCATCTCCCCTGTGTATCTACCGTCATACCGTCGGCACCCGTGTCATTGTGATCATCCCCTCGGTGCAGATGCCCGTGCCGCTGTCGATGACTGAGATCACCAGTGGGTCCAATCGCGAAAGAGTATGTGAACCGGCCTCTTGTATCAGCAACCAGCAAAAACGCGTGATCCGCAGTCGTAACGACACCGTTGGGAAACTCAATATCTCGCGCGACCACACGTTTCTCACCGTCGACCGAAAAATACCACACTTGCTTGTTGGGCGGATCGGTGAAATAGCCATGGTCACCCAACAACACAAGATCATTGGAACTAACGTCGTCGATGACCGTCTCCGGAACCCCCTGTTCGTTGTAACGCACAATCCGTCGCGCCCCTGCCTGGCACGCATAGAGACGTCCCTGGGGACCAAACATGAGGCCATTTGCACCTTGTGTCTTTTCGGCAAACACCGAGACTTCGCCTGCCAGGTTAATCCGATGGATGCGATCGTTGGGAATGTCGGTGAAAAACACCTCGCCGCGGGCATTGACCGCAGGCCCCTCGGTGAACTGGTGCCCTGCGCTGGCCAATTCCCAGTGCTCCCCGGGAAGCAAGATGTCGGTACGCCGTGGTTTGCCAGCAACATTTCCGATTGGTTGAGGGTAGTCGCGCCACAGCCATCGCAACGCTTCCGGCAAGACCGCAGCCGCATGCAAATCGTCATGGCCACCTTCACTCCAGGCATGCTGTACATCGTAGCCGGCAAATCGGAGAGCACTCAGCATAGTGAGATTGGCATTCCACCAACTGCCTCCGAACAGGTCCAAGTCATTACTGCCGTCCTGCAAAAACACGCGTATCGGACGCGGTTCATACTTGCGAATCAACGACGGGTATTCGTTGCCACCTTTTAATGAAACGTACGTTCCCACCGTACTGAATACGCGGCGAAACAGATCGGGACGTTCCCAGGCTGCCGTAAACGCGCAAATTCCGCCGCTACTGCTGCCGGCAATCATCCGGTCATTGGGATCACCGCTGAGGTGGTACTTCTTAGCAACCTGCGGCAGGATTTCCTGCTCCAGAAAAGTCGCATACCGCGGTCCCATACCATCGTATTCGAAGCTACGATTGAAGCGCGGTTGCGACTGTTTGTCAGGTGCGGGGACGACTCCTGGCGTAATGAACACGCCGATCATCGGTGGAATTGCTTTCTGATGGATAAGGTTGTCGAGCACGATGGGCAATTTCCATCTGGTCGCCTTGCGCAAGCCATCCTGGAGCACCAGGACACAGTGTGCCCTGGACCGGTCATATCCGGCAGGCTGGTACACCCAGTAATCACGTACAGTACCTGGGTAAATCTGACTCTCCCAGCGGTTTGGCCCGGCAACCACCCCCTGTGGCACACCAGCCTGAACCTGGGAATCCGCGCTGAGCTCGTACGCTTCCGTTGCTCTCGGCACGGCTTGAGCAAAGGCGCTAACCGTCAGCGATACCAGAACGAACGAGGCGCACAGCGCATAGCGCTGTCGGTGGCAGCAGCAAGAGATGTTCATGAAATTGCTCACCAGGACAATTGGATTGACACGCAGCGGCGTGTGTTGCATGCCCACGCGTCCCCCGCATGCTCACTTCACGGCGACGCCAGGGCAAGTATGTAGCCTGTCAGCCACCCTCCAATGTAACCCAGTCAGGCGGCGCAACAACAATGCCCATATTCCACGACTTGCAGGCCGGTCACCCACAAATCTACAGTCGTGCCTGCGACAACCCTGCCTGAAGATACCGCTCACAGGCCAGCCACCTGTTGGTATGACCAGCCACTTTTCCGCACCCTGCGCTGGAAACAACGTCACCCGGCAGCGCACCCGCGAACGCTGCCCTTGGCGCATGCGGCAAGAGCGACCAAACTGCC
>CAZITS010000607.1:0-4234 GCA_964542185.1 uncultured Pirellulaceae bacterium | reverse complement strand
CGTCCTGCCGGGGTTTGCCGCTTCCTGGCTTCCGTCCCCAGCCTTTGTGGGACAGCCGGCATCGCGTCACGGCCAGGCCCAGTCGATTTCCCATTTCCAAGTAATATCGACTCGTCATCTGTGCTCATTGCCCAGGAACGCTGGTTTACGAGGTGTGATTGAGGTAGGATTTGGCCTGGATCATTTGGGGTGCTGCAGGAGACCAATTTATGCCCGCCAATCGCCGTCAATTTTTGCAGGCCACCGGAAATCTTGCCGTTGCCGGTTCGTTGCCGATCGTGACTGCTCGTACACGCTCCTCCTACGCAAAGGAAGCCCAGGCATTGCTCCCCATCGTGGACACGCACCAACATCTCTGGGACTTGAATCGTTTCCAACCACCCTGGCTCAAAGACGCGCCACCCATCCTTAGTAAAAGCTATGTCACCAAAGACTACCTGGCTGCGACGGCAAAGGTGAATGTCACAAAAGCAGTCTATATGGAAATCGATGTCGCTCCCCAGCAACAGGTTCAAGAGGCCAAACATGTCATCGACCTTTCGCGAAGCAAGGACCATCCTACAACCGCCGCGGTGATCTCTGGACGGCCCAATTCATCTGAATTTGCTGCGTATATCAACCAATTCAAGGACGTCACGGAAATCAAGGGAGTCCGGCAAGTTCTCCATGTCGATTCCGCACCGCGCGGGCTTTGCCTGGAACCTACGTATGTCGAATCGATACAACTGCTGGGAAAACTCGGCAAGAGTTTCGATCTCTGCATGCGTCCCACCGAATTGTCTGATGGGAAAAAACTGGCCAGCCAGTGCCCGGATACGCGTTTCATCATCGACCATTGCGGAAATGCCGACCCGAAAGCGTTTCTGAACAACAACCAGAGCTCCGAAGAACCCTGGCACCAGGTAGACCAATGGAAACGCGACATGGACGGGCTCGCTAGTCTCAGCAACACGATTTGCAAGATCTCAGGAATTGTAGCCCGCGCTCCCAAAGGATGGAGCGCAGAACATCTGGCGCCCATCATCGATTTCTGCTTGCTTCAATTCGGTCCAGAGCGAGTCGTCTTCGGGGGTGACTGGCCCGTTTGCCTGCTGGGTGCACCCTATGCGAACTGGGTGAGCGCCTTGAAAGAAGTGATCTCACAACGCAGCGAAAAAGAACAACGGCAGTTGCTTCACGACAACGCTGTTCGTCTTTACGGTTTAGGGTAATCAACAGAATACTGCCCACTCGACATCGCGAGTGAACGTGGACACGCAAGACACGCTTTACCCTCAACCGCCAACTGCGTTACGAGCATTCCGTCTGCGGTCGCTCGCCACCTTTGCCGGACCCGGCATTATCATCGCTTCCGTGACCATCGGAAGTGGTGAACTTGTCTGGGCCTCCCGCAGTGGCGCCATCTTCGGTTACTCAATGCTCTGGTGCTTTCTGTATGCAGGTGTGTTCAAGGCGATTCAAGTCTACTCTGCGGCACGCCACATCACTCTCTGCGGTGAACACCCAATGGTCGGTTGGACCAAAATGCCGGGCCCACCGTTATGGTTTCCCCTGTTGATCGCGGTACCGGCAGTATTGTTGATGCCGGTAGCATTCTCCGGCATTCCAGAGATCCTTGGGGGCTTCGTCCATCGCCTTGTTGGTTACGATTCAGTGGCAACGGCAATCGGACCATGGCAAGGGATCGAATTCTGGATCAATACGTGGAGCTCGATCGTCCTGTGTATTTGCGTCGCGCTGGCAGTCGCCTCCAGCTACGACATTCTGGAAAAGACCTCGCTGGTCGTCTTGGGAGTAATGCTCACTTGTATCATTGCCGCAGTAGCGGTACTTGGACCGAATCTGCCAGAGCTGTTAACAGGACTGTTCGTACCACAGGTCACCGACTTTCCCGAGTTTGTACGTCGGCCCGACCTCGCAGCTGAGTTCAAGGATCGCAGCCCGTGGCTGGAGGTGGCACTCTATCTGGCAGCGGTAGGCGGAGGGGCTTACGACTACATCGGCTACGTAGGGATGCTACGCCAGAAACGCTGGGGTCTGGCTGGACAGCAAGTCGCCTCTCGGGAAGAACTGGAAGCGGCCACCAAAACTCAACCTGAAACAGTTCACAAAGCACTCATATGGAGTCGCGCCCCTTTCTGGGACATCAGTCTCTCTTTTGCCATGGTCATCCTCGTGACTCTGCTATTCGCAGTTCTCGGCAAACTGGTGCTACACGACCATGTTCCCGCCTTAGTCCCTGCGAATAACAATTTATTGACCCAACAGGAAGGATTCCTGACAGAGCTGCATAGCAATTTAAAGTGGGTCTACCGCGCGGGAGTCTTTCTGGCATTGATGGGTACCCTCTATGGTGCCTTCGAAATCTACCGCCATACGTTTGTCGAGAGTATCTCAGCCGTGGCACCACGCTGGACAACTCCTCAACGCGTTATCCAGCTGCGTCGATTTATTGTGCTGTATTGTTTCCTCGGAGGTCTGACCATGATCTGGTTGCCCGAGGGTATTGCCGGTAGTATCGTCGCTCGCATGACTTTTGGCTCGATCGTCAGTGGTGCGACAGCATGCGGACTGTGGTGTTTCGCAATGCTCTGGCTTGATCGAGTGAGACTCCCCGCGCCCCTGCAGATGCGGAGGGCCTTGTGGTGGAGCGTATTCGTCTCAGGCGTGGTCATGACCGGTTTGGGAATCCGGTCGGCATATGACTATTTTTTCTCTTGATTCAGGAAGCCGCCGGTGTGTGACCAGCATTTGCCGCAGGTGGCTGCGGACCTTGCTCATCACCATGCGCTGCCGCAGACCCCTGCTCTTTTCCCGGCGAGTGCATTCCCGCTGCGCCACCAGCCGTCAATCTTGGTGGGCGCGTCATCGCAAAATTCAATCTTCTCTCGACTAACTTTCTGGCGAGTTTCTGAGCGCTGGCCTGAGCCGCTTCGGACCAGGCGCTCTCTGCCAAGGCAACGCGATGGTGCTCTAGCAAAGTACCACGCGTATAAAACACATTCAGGATTGCAAGATTGTAATCGACCAGCGCCCGGTAGTAACCGCTCTCCGCGTCGACGGCCTGCCGTTGGGCATCAAGCACCAGGTCAAGATCTGCCAGACCTTTATCATTTTTGTCACGTTCCGACTTCAATCGAATCAACGTAGCAGTCCGACGATTGTAGTGGGACCGGGTCACCATATAAGCGCGGTCCAGTTCGGTAAACGCGGCGTTGAGTTCATGAGAAATCTGGCGTTCCATCTCTTCTAGAATCACGCGTTCTCTCATCTGTCTCAATTCGGCATGCCGCAACGCAGCATTTCCCAGACGATTTCCAATGGGGCCGGAAATCTCCATTCCAACACGCCACTCCTGTAAATTCCCTGTCGACAAACTGTCAAAAGCACTAGCCTCGTGGTCACCAAACAAGTCGTCCCCAAATCCTCGGTAGCGATACTGTCCCACGAGATCAACGCGCATCTTTTGGAAGTTGCGTGCGGCAACCAATTCCAGGTCAGAACGTTTTACCTGCCATTGTTGTCTGCGCAATTCGACTCTCTTGTTCAGGGCCGTCTGCAACGAGTCCTGCCAATCAAAAACCGTATCGATCGTGATTGGATCAGATGCGGGTACGATGATACGACCGTCACTGGTAGGCAACCCGAGCAGACTACGTAACCGCCGCTCCACCGCGTAAACACCACCCGTACCATTCAGCAAGCCACTCAGTGCATTTTCAACTGAGGCTTGATTGGCATAGTACTGCTGACGAGCAAACGCCTCCTGATCTGGTGTTCGAATCCCAGCGTCGACGCGTTGGCTCTCCAGTTGCCAGGCCTCAAGCGATAAAGTCTGCCCCTCACGTTTGGCATCTAAATCACGGTAGGCGAAATGCAGCTCCCAGAACGTTGTTTCAACATCACGTAACAGATTACGAACCTGGATCTCAAAATCTGCCAGGCTGACATCTGAATTGATCCGCGCCATGAGCACACCGTTGTAATTCCCCGGTGTTGCATTCGGGCCCGCAATCCGGTTGAACTCGGCACCAGCCCCCTGGAGCAGCGGATGTCTCAATTCACCAATGACAAGCGTATCAAATACACTGGAAAACCTCTGGAAGTCACTAGGTGGAATCGAAGACCGGTTGTAATTGGTCGCGTTTGACACGCTGAACTGGGTACCTGTGGCCGTTTGTTTGCTGATTCCTGTCTGAACATCAGCTATTGTGGTAGTCACGCCTGCCTGACC
>CAZITS010000606.1:0-4240 GCA_964542185.1 uncultured Pirellulaceae bacterium | reverse complement strand
AACTCAAATTCATTCTTTGGCATCTGTTCCACCTGCTGGGACACACGGCAACCGGGTGTAAGATCGAGCTAATCCAGAAAAATGAACTCGTTACTATTCAAGAGAACCAGGCACAAGTCGGC
This sequence comes from uncultured Pirellulaceae bacterium, assembly GCA_964542185.1. GTDB lineage: Bacteria > Planctomycetota > Planctomycetia > Pirellulales > Pirellulaceae > UBA9264. Next base: position 4,118 of record CAZITS010000606.1, on the reverse strand, counting down.
AAGCGTTCCATGGGGATTCGCCACAGCTTCACTGGTCGCTGACGGCAACTTCTCCGGTTCCTCAAGAAACTCCTGGCAACGAGTCAGTTCTGCCTCTGCTGGCAGGCGTTGAAATGCCAGTTGGAACGCGCGCCGGACCTGCAGAGCCCGGTCCTTACCAACCTCCCTTGCCAGGCGTTCCGCCATCGCCTCACTCTGCTCTCTCAACAACCGACTATTAAACAACGCAAACACTTGAGGAGTTACTGTAGTCACCTCGCGAACAGGACAGCTCTCGTCGATGTTAGGACCGTCAAAGACCTTGATAAACGGCATCTGCAAAGACCTGATCTGCAGCATATAGATTGTCCGTCGTTCACGGGCGACGCGCGGAGACGGCTCCCACCAGGTGGGCGCCCGTTGCATTAACTCGTCATCGACGTCCGGAAAAAATGGCGGACCACCCATCACTCGATTGAGACGGCCGCTTACTGCCAACACGCTGTCACGAATGACCTCAGCTTCAAGACGAATCGCATCACGCACCCACAAAAGCTTGTTCTGCGGATCTACTTTCTCGCATGCAGCACGGTCGCCATGGTTCATCGATTGACGATAGACATGAGACCGCAGAATCGTGCGTTGCAGATGCTTGATACTCCAGCCACTTTCAATGAATTCCACCGCCAGCCAATCGAGCAACTTCTGATGTTCCGTCTGACTCCCGTTCTTGCCAAAGTCACTCGACGTGGCCACCAGACCTTTGCCGAAGTGGTACTGCCAAATACGATTAACCATGACGCGTGCAGTGAGCGGGTTGTCTGCATTGGCAATCCACTCCGCCAGCATTTTACGGCGTGGGCCTGACACACCTTTGAAACTAACCGGGTCGGAATGCCCCTGAATAACGCTGAGAAATCCGGGTTCAACCTGCTCTTCACGCAACTCATAATTCCCACCAGACAAGATATGGGTTGCAACCGAATACCGCAGGGAAGAATCACTGGCGGAGTAAGCCAGTGGCGAGAAATATTCCCGGTGATTCGGATTGGCGAAACGGGCCGTCTGACGGCGTATCAACTCATAGCTCTGGCGCTCTGCTGAAGTAAATACAACCCCTTCTTGCATGGCCGCTCTCAGTTCGGCATCGCTGACATCAACAACAAAATCTTTGAGATCGCCGCTGGCCGCCAATTTACGCCGGTCGCGCAAACGCGCCTTGAACTCAGCAAGCTGCGCATCCTGATGTTGCTTGCGTTCATCAAGCAGTTCGGCCCATTGATCACGTTGCTTGCCCCAGTTTTCTGCTTGCTGCAAAGGAACTTCGTATTGTCCAAATGGCAGCGTGGAAACCGACACCTGCAGCGGTGCAAAAAATGCCTCGAGGCGATAGTAGTCGCGTGTCGGCAACGGATCGAATTTGTGGTCATGGCATCGCGCACACCGCAACGTTATGCCCAAGAAGACGGACCCGGTGACACCGACCACATCATTCAAAAAGTCTCGTCGATTAAGCTGTGGCGCATCTCGTTCGACCGGAACCCATTGATGGAGGAATGCCAGACCGAGCTTACCTTCGGCTCCATATTTACTGTAAGCATCCGCCGCAAGTTGCTCGCGGATAAAGCGGTCATACGGTCGATCCTGGTTGAAAGCCCTCACCACGTAGTCGCGATATCGCCACATGTGTGGCCGCGCATAATCAAGTGCGCCGCCACGCGTGTCGGCATAGCGAACCAGGTCGAGCCAGTGCCGTCCCCAGCGCTCGCCGTAGGAAGGGTCGTTCAGGTAATGTTCAATTTGTTCGTAATAGGCGTCTTCCGACGGACTGTTGACAAATTGTGCCAGCATCTCCGAGTCTGGCGGCAAGCCCGTCAATCCAAACGCAATTCGCCGAACCCAGGTACGTGGAGGTGCCAACGCCGCAGGTTTGAGTCCGGCGGCTGCCAGCCGCGACTGCAAGAACACGTCAATTGGATGACGGTTGTCGCTACCCTTGAGGGTCGGCACTTGGGGTCGGGTGAGGGGGGTCCAGGGCCATTCGTGTTGTGGCGCGGCGGCCTCATCAGGATCGGCAGCAACCGCGCCACTTGGAGTAGTCACAATGGTCGTGCACAGATACACCAGCGCCATTGTGAGCGAGTTGTTCAACCACTGGGTCACCGCGCCTGCTCTCGAAAGCAAACAGCGAGTGGCAGCCCGCCAACCCGTTATCACTTGCCCATCTCTTTCAAGACATTGCAGAACCGTCATGGTCGACTTAACCTCCGCAATTTCGTCTCCAACATGTGTACTTGTCCATGCTACCTGACTGGGCTAACGAATGGGAGAGTAGTCGTCCGAACCTGTAAAGAGACAGGCTCAGCGTACCTGTTTGCGTTGCCAGAATGCTTGCGAGTACACTGAAAGGGTGCCGCTACTACTGGCTTCTGAGCAGTTCACCGGCGTGGCAGCCGACAAGACGAGCGGCTGCTGGCGAGTCGTGAGGATCTCCGGTTTCGCTCGCTGCCCGCCCAACAACTGCCACAGACGCGTCTCCGCAACCCTCTCCGCAACACGTTACTGATGCCGGTGCCTCCAGATAAAACATCGCTCATGGCAACAATCCACTACCTCCCCAAGGTGACGTGGTGGGGTATCTGGGTCAGCGTGACACTACACGCCGCCAGCTTTCTGGTATTCGCTGGACTGGGTGGACTCCAGCGGTATTCCGCGGAAATCGCGCCGCCACAAGACGGCTCGCACCTGGTAATCGCCGTGCCCCAGTCGCCTCGTGTGCGCACAGCTGTTGAATCAAACCCGACCTTCACCGCAGCAGACTCCGCCAACACAACGCTCGTAGAGCTCACTCCACAACACTGGGACAAGACACCTCCATCTGAGCGATTCCACGCACCCTCACCGGTGACGGCAGGTCGGTCGCACACGTCTGCGGTGATCGCAAAACACGGTTCACTACCGCCGCCGGCGCGAGCGCGTAATGTCGATGAACCTGACGTCAACCGATCGCCTGCGAAACACCTTGAACGAACAATACCTCGCTCTGCACCCGACCAGCCTTTTTCAGAGCACGTGGCGACCGTTGAACATGTCCAGCCACCTGCGACAACGAGCGAGACAGCCGGGGCAAAGACCACGGCGCTGCCACGAAGTATTTTCAGCCCACATCCCGTCTACCCAGCCGAGGCGCTCTCGAAAGGAGAAACGGGCCGCGTCATACTCCGCGTCCAGGTCGATGCCACAGGTCGAGTCACTGCGGTGTCAATCGACCGTTCGAGCGGCAGCCGTTCGCTCGATGCGGCGGCCGCAAAAGCGATCCGCCAGTGGCGGTTTACTCCGGCAACAGGCAATGGAACACCAATCGCTTGCGAGGTACGGATTCCTGTCCGTTTTCGCATCGAACCCTAGTGGCCGCCAGCTTTACCGGCAGTCTGGCATAGCATCACTGGCAAACGCCACGTGGTACTTGCCAGCCCCATCTTGATTCGCACACGACGCTGCTCGCATACGACACACGTCACCCGAGCAGGAAAGACATCCGTCGGATTTGCCGGACACCATGTCGAACACTGCCGTTGACCAGTGCGGCTTGCGACACCGCATTACTGCCGCAACTGCAGACCAACGAATCCACCAATTCCGGGAGTACCAAAACCAAAGACTTCCTCGTAGCGTTCGTCGAACAGATTCTCAATACGTGCACTCAACTCGCATTGAGACGACCATTGATAGGTACTCGACAAGTTGACGAGAATGTAGTTCTCCAGTGACGTCACGCTGAATTGATCATCGTAATCAAGGCGTGTGCCAACGTACTGGAAATCCAGATTCAACCTGGTCCGCTCGTCTCGACAGCGGTGGTGGATGCCAAAACCAACTCGGTTATCCGGCCTCCTGAGCAAGCGAGTTTGGGTTAGCTCGTTCATCGTGTTCAGATGCGTATAGTTGACCGTCATGTCGGTTGCGTCAGTCAACAAGAGACTGGCAACAAGTTCGACACCGGAAGTCCTCGCTCGACCGACGTTGTTCAGGGCACCAAATCCGGTCGGACCGCCCAACGACGTGTCAAACACAATCAGATCCTGAAAGTCGTTCCGGAAGTAAGTTGCATCGAGAGTCAGCTCTCCGTCCAGCAAAGG
>CAZITS010000605.1:0-4243 GCA_964542185.1 uncultured Pirellulaceae bacterium | reverse complement strand
GGTCGGCGCGATGCGTGTATCGTCATCTGTGACATCACGCGTCCGGTCCCCAACCGCTTGATACTGACTGAATTGCTGGCGACGCTGCATCGCAGTGGAATTCCAGCAGAACGTGTTTTAATCCTGGTCGCAACCGGCCTGCATCGCCCCAGCAAGGCCGACGAAATTGTCGAGATGGTTGGTCCGGAAATCGCCCGGCAGTACCGAATTGAAGACCACCATGGCCAGGTTCTCGAAGAGCATACACATCTAGGTGACAGTCCGCGCGGAGTACCGATCTGGATCGACACACGCTATTTACAAGCTGATCTGAAAATTACTGTCGGGCTGATTGAACCGCACCTGATGGCTGGATTCTCGGGTGGTCGCAAACTGATCTGCCCCGGTATCGCTGCGCTGGAAACCGTGAAAGTCTGGCACGGCCCCGACTTCCTCGAACATCCGAAAGCTGACTGTGGCATTCTGGATGGAAATCCCGTCCACGAAGAAAACACCTGGATTGCACGGCGTGCGGGATGTGACTTCATCGTGAACGTTGTCATGGACGACCAACGGCGACCGCTCAAGTTTGTCGCCGGTGACATGGAAGCTGCGTTTCTAGCCGGCGTTGAGTTTGTCCGTAAAGTCGTTACTGACACCGTCGAGACTCCGGTTGATGTCGTCGTCACGAGCGGTGCCGGCTACCCACTGGACACCACGTTCTATCAGTCCATCAAAGGCCTGACAGGAGCCTTGCCGATCGTCAAAGAGGGAGGAACGATCGTACTGGCCGCGAGTATGTCAGAAGGTATCGGCAGCCCAGAATTTGAACAGTTATTTGAAGAGCACGACAGCCTGGATAGTTTTGTCGAACGCATCCTGGGGCGTGACTATTTCAAGCTCGACCAATGGCAACTTGAGGAACTGGCCAAAGTCCGCCGCAAAGCACGGGTCAAAGTGATCACGGACGGACTCACATCGGAGACCGTTAACCGGTTGTTTGTGGAAAGCGCTCCCAGCGTAGAAGAAGCGGTGGCGGACTCTCTGGTTGAATACGGCCCTGAGGCAACGTTGGCCGTTATTCCCAAGGGCCCATACGTCCTCGCTCAGGTCGGTTAATCGCCACAACGTTCGCTGCGATAATCCCCCAATGCACAGCCGTGTCGCCGTACCGGCATCTGGCCACGCTGCGGCTCAGCGAGGCCTTGCCCCACGCCGCACCAGGTGAGCTGAACTGCTCTAGGTGGCCAGCGTCACAGCTCCTTATAATGCCGCCTTCACCAGGAGGTTAACGATGCGTGGCTTTGTGTGTGGGTTGGTCCTGAGCGTCTGTTTCATACTCGGCACCGGGCGGGCATGGCACAGCTCCCTGCCGACCACGCCGCCGGTGCTGGCCGGCCCGCCGCCGAACGAGCCTGTAGACTCGGCGGCAATACCAGCACGCTCCCAGCCTCAAACTGAACTGCAGCCACAAGTGGCACGTGAATTACTCGAATTACGACGTCAGCTAGGCGCCACCTGGCAATCGGGCCAGGCAGGCGACACGGCGTTTCTCGAAGCACTCAAGCAAGTGGCACAGCAGGATACCAAGACGAGATCCGCTGACGCACTGCCCAGAAACGTCGCTAGCCCTGAAACTCAGCAAACGCACGACCAGCTCTTCGAGATCTGCCAGAAACTTCTCAAGCTGGCACAACAGCTGCGTAGAAATGGGCAAATCCAGTCAGCAAATCGACTCGACGCGTTCGAGACACTGCTGCGTGGAGAAATACAAAACTGGCCTGCAACCCCTCCGCGTGCGGAATCCGTCGATACCGTCCTGACGCCTGCGGACACACCACAAACTACGCCCACGCGTTGACCATGGCCCGAACACAGCAGGCCATCAAGAATCAGCAGGCGCAGGCCACCGCGCCGGCGCCGGGCGGGATGAGCGACTTTCCGGAGTGACTTCCTGAAGTTGCCTTTCGACTTGTTGCAGTCGACGCTTCAGAGCACGCAACTCGATCATCAGTGCCTGCAGCTGAAGCTCCAGACTTTCCGGATCCGCGCGACGAACAGAATCCGTGACAGGGCGACGGACACCGGGCAAGACACCCCGTTGCTGTGGCAACTCCTCTCGGCCCGCGGCTGGCGCATCAGTGCGCGTCCCTCTCCCAGCCGGCAGTGGACGACGAATCGCTGGCCCCGGTAGCAGGACCACCTCCCTGCGAACAAATTCCTGGCCAATCCGCCACATCAATTGCAGTGAATCTCCAGGTCGGCTCTGCTGTACCAACTGCTCCAAATCAGCAGCCCGCTGCAAATCCACGCCATCCGCAGAAAGAATCACGGCGTCGACTTTCAAGCCGCATCGATGCGCGGCACTACCCTTGCGGACCGCCGTCACCAGCACACCTCGCTGCACCCCTCGCTTCTGCTTGCCACTTTCGGTCAGCGACTCAGCCGTGACGCCCAGCGTGGCACGTGGCCGTTCACTCGCGACTGCCGGAGGCGGCGGTGGAACTGACTCCGGAAAACCGCGTGTCTGATTCGCCGACCCGCCGGCGCTGAGTCGTGGAGCCAATGTCACGTCGACGTCCAGCAGCTGGTCATCACGTTTGATTTGCAGCTTGACACGGGCTCCGGCGGTTTTCGATTCCAACAAACTCGAAAGGCTGTCGAGATCGACGACAGGCCGCTGGCCCACTGCCAAGACGAGGTCATCGACTTTTATTCCAGCACGATCAGCAGCGCCACCTGGATGAACCAGTGTGACTCGGACTCCACGTCCCTGCTGACCAAAATCATCCGCTCGCAATCCGAGAAAACCACGGGATTTACCCTCCGGAGTCACAATCGTCTCGCGTGTCCGCTGCTCCACCCTGTCAAGAAAAGACTGCGATACGGCGGGCCGGTCAAGTGTAAAACACGCCACGACAGCCAGTACAGCGGTCGACCGCGATGTCAAAGCGAATCGCATTGGGGACAAACTCCTTGTACTGTAAATCTCAAGGCGGCAGCCGAGTGGGTCCGGCACCTCGGTAAGATCGCTCTGCAAACCGCCGAGTTTCCATTGACGGATTGTACGGTAGAAACTAACACATTTGGAATAGATGACTTGCGCGAATCCCCGCAGAGCCCCCTGTTCAACATCGATTCCCCAAAATGGAATCTACTGTGTACGCTGCCAGCGACTCATCGCTAAGGATTCAAACGGCAGACGAATCGTGGCGTGCGCGACTATTGGCGGCGCTCCACGGGGAACAGAATGGCGGTCAGGAGAGTAACGCCTCCCAATTTCTTGAAGAGATCTCAACTCCCGCTATGTCGACGCGTTCCACGCCGGACGTGCTCGTTGCCACCTGGGACAGTGAACACCTCGTTGGAGCTGCGTGGTACCTGGCGCAACCCGGACGCGTAGGCATTGCAGGCTCTCTTTGGCTACCAGCCCAAAACGCTCCGCCGGCAGTGGAACCAGGGACGCAATTACTGGCGGTACAACAGGAAAAGCTGGTAACACGGGGATGTCAGCTCATTCAATCCTGGTTACCGCAATCGACTGGGGAGGCGGCGCACCGCTTGCGACAAGCTGGCCTGCAACATGTGGCCGATGTGGATTGCCTGGTATCACTGCCGCACCACTGGCCACAGTCAGTGCCTTCTCTTGACAGCCAGCTTCATTTTGTCGGCTGTCGATCCGCTCACCAGGAACGGTTGAAAGCAGTGCTATCCGGCACTTACACGGACACACTGGACTGTCCTGAAATCAATGCACTGCGGGACATTGAAGATGTACTGGAAGGCTACCACGCCACAGGAACTCCTCGTACGGATGGATGGTGGATCTTGCAATTTGACGATCAAGATATCGGCTGCCTGCTGCTGGCAGATTTTCCTGGCACTGGGCAAATTGAATTAGTCTACCTGGGACTCATACCAAACGCGCGCGGCAAAGGCTGGGGACGGATTCTGGTACGATACGCGCAGTGGTTCGCGTTCCAGGCAGCCCGAGATCAACTCGTGCTGGCAGTCGACGCGACAAATCACCCCGCTCGAACACTCTATTCAGACACAGGTTTTGTCGCCTGGAAGCAACGTTCCGTATTCATCAAACCTATGACACCCTTGCTGCCTGCCCCTGAAAACACTCCTGCTGGACATTGATGTCCAGCCTAGTCGTGATGCGGCGCGGAAACAAATGCCCCTGTCCATCCCGGAAACGCGGACAAACAGTCCCCACCGGACTCAACCGACACACCATAAGGGATTCGGAATGAAAGCG
>CAZITS010000604.1:0-4243 GCA_964542185.1 uncultured Pirellulaceae bacterium | reverse complement strand
GGACGCGCTTCAAGATCAATCTGGCCGACTGTCCTCCCTTCCAAGGAGACAACGTGCTGGGCCTGGTGCTGGCAACCCACGAGAAGCGGCTGCATGTGCCGATGATGGAGGAACTGGAGGTACACGTCACCGCCGTTGCCGATTCCAAGTCGGTCTCAGTTGTCTCCGCCACGGAGATCGCCGTGGATGCGGCGAAACCGCTGAACGTTTCCAAGGCCGACGACGTGGCGCAGCTCAAACGCCTGGCGCTTCAGGTCGGGAGTGACTTCGCTCCCAATCGGGTGACCGATGCCTACCTCAAGCTGCTGAACATCCGGACCATGCGGTTGATCAACGTCGGTATTTCCGGACGCTTCGACGATCAGGGGAACTATGTCGAGATCAAACCTTCGTCTCGACTGGAAAATGGTCTGGCGCGGTGCAAACGACTGGGTGCCGATCCCCATGTCATCATTCATAGCCTGCCGGAACAGTTGCTGAAATCGGTACCACTTAAGGTGACCCGTAATCGAGCGCTCGGCATTGACCTGGTGAACAAGCGGCAGGCTATTGGGCCAACCGATTACGGGCTCTTGGAAAATTGGTATCTCGCCTACTTCGAATACGTCAAGATTGAGCGTGGCTTCACGAACGCGGTGTTCGAAATTTTCAACGAACCTGATTTGGGTATGCTGATCTATCCCACCGATGACATCCCAGCCAAGGGTTCTGACGCCTCCTATGATTGCATGCTCAAGATTTACCGCGCTGCGGCAGCTGCTGCAGTGCGGTTTGAGGCGAACCATCCCAATTGCAGGCTTACGCTTGGGGGACCAGCGATTACCCTCGCGTTCACCTATCGCGATTCCAGTCGAGGGTGGGCCAAAAGGTTTGTCGTGGACTGCGCCCGCGAGAATCTTAAACTCGACTTTCTCGGACTTCACCACTACGCCAGCGTCGCCCCGTTCCGGGGTGTAGCCCGCGCAGGGCTGACCAATTATCCTCCTCTGCCAGAGATGATCGCCGCTGTTCAGGCAGTGATCGATGCGCATCTTCCTGGGCTTCCTGTCTGGCTGACCGAGTACGGGGCACACCATAATGTTGTGGGTCCGGTCGGCGCGATCAATGCCAGTCACGATGGGGCGGCATTCAGTCTCGATTGCCTGAATGTGATGCTCGAACTGGGGGTTGATTCTGCAAGTTACCTGGTGACCGCCGATCAGCAGCGGCACGATCCTGAGACGCGGGAGCCGTACAACGTCTATTCCTGGTGTTCGTTCCTGACGGCCAGCGATTATTATGGCTACCCGTATCCCAAAGCGCCGTACCATGCCTACAAAATGGTATCGGAACTAACAGGCAAGCGTGTGGCGGCAACAGCATCCGGTGGCAACACCCGGGTATTCGCGGCAGCAGATGTCGCGACCAGGACGCTGCGTGTGCTGTTGTGGAACTTCGCGTCCTATATCCCGGAACACGAGCGGGTGCTTGACGAGGGATGCCCGGAAACGGTCACGCTCACGGTTGCCAACGCCGCGCTCCCGGCGGAGGTCGAAGCGATGCTCCGCATGGTGGATAAAACGCATGGCGATGTGTACAGCGCAGCACGGGCGAATCGTCCTGTGAACCTGGCCACGGCGACACCCAGGGCGACAACGCTCCCGCTCCATCGCAATGGTGGACAACTTGAATTCGAGATCGTCATGCAGCCCGGCTCAATTGCGATGCTTGAACTTGGCGAGAATCCGACGCGGGCGTCGCTCCAAACGCCTTATGCAGAGCAGGCGGAAATCCTGCTCAAGATCATGCGTGACAATCGGGACGAACATCCGGAGAAGACTTTGCAGGCAGGTGGAGCGTTGCTGAAACTCCCTGAACTCCATGCGGAACAGAAGATGGACGCCTTGACGCTGCTGGTTTTGGCGGCCGGAAAGGCGCAACAGCCAGCCGTGGCGGAGACCTTTGCCTGGGATGCGGAAACCTTGTGCAAAAAAATGAACAAGCCGCTCCCCTTTGCTGTGGCACGCCGATTGGGAGATTCTGAGCGGGCGAAAGAACGATTCGCCGCCGCTGTCGAGTGGTACCGTCAGGCGGTGACTGCCCCCGATTGCGATTGGCGCTTACGGTTTGGAACCGAGCTCGCGCTAATCGAATGTCTGAACGTGGAACGGAAGTTCGTAGAAGTGATTGAGTTTTGCGATTCGGTCATCAGCCGCCGGGAGGACGTTGAAGGGGTTGCTGTGCTCAAGGGGGATTTCCGTGTGTGCCAGATCCAAGCATGGCGCAATTTGGGTCGAACCGAGCAGATGTTCTCAGTCTACAGGCAGTTGCTGGACAGCAATGCCAACGACAGCGCTAAACTTGGTGGCGTGATTGTCGTAGTTACATTTCACCAATCGCAAAACGCTTGGGAGAAGGCGTTGGCCGCAGGGCAAACCGGGCTGGCCCTCAGTAATCCACACCCTGGATTACTTGGCAAGTTAAAAACGATTCTGAAGCAAATCGAGACCGCTAAGGCTGACTCGCGCAAGTGAGGTCCGCGTCTGGAACCTGGCTTTAGCACGTGGTGCCGGGGCCTGGTCGTCAGTCACCTGCAGGTCATATTTGTCGGCAAGCCATGCCCTGTTGCCAGTCCATTTGCAGATCCAGTTCACTCAGCAACCCAGAGCAGAAGAAAACTCTTGGTCAGTTCAGGATTCCCCTGGTGCGCAGTTTGTGGAACCGTTTCGGGCAGGGTTTCATTCCGGACCGTGCGAGCGGATCGTAGTCCTTTGTTCCTGCGCGTCAGATCTGTGGTGTTCCAGCGAGACCGAAAAACAGGATTCAGGGTGACCTCGATCAGTAACTTGCAAAGCGAATCTGTGTTGGCGCGATAAGTGAGTTTCGCATTATCACGGGCCCATTTCTGGCGCTGTTTCGTAGGCCGCGTTGTGTCGTAATCCGCACCGTCACTTCGCGGCGTCTTTGATTTCGCGGCGGAAGAAGCGGATCTGCACTCGTCCCTGGTATTCAGGACTCGGTTTGTATCCAGGTGGCAGCAGCTTGCCAGAGGGGATCATTCCGCTGTCACAAATGACAGCGACCGTATTGTTATCAATGACCCGAATGATTGGTTCCCCGCCTGGCGGCCACTGAGTCGACTGCTCGGCCGCTCCTTTTTTCCAGGGGAGTTCGGCCGGGTCGTACTGGACATGCCACGATGCGCCGTGGTCGTAGGAAATCCAGACACTAGCCAGATTGTCGTCGCGGTAGGTAGCCATCACTGCACCACCGGGGAGGGCAGCGATGTCTGGCTCTACACCAAGAAAGCCAAAAGATGATTTCCAGCTGCGCCCATTATCCGTGCTGCGTGCAAGACAGAGAAGCGGCATGCTCAAAGGGCCGCGACCGGCATTTTCCGGTGCCTGTGTCCCACGCGATTCTCGGAAGATCCCCAACCATTCGGTGTCATTCAACACGGCCAGCGATGTTTCACGCAGGTCAGCGAACGGTCCGTACGGCAGCCCTTGATACCGGCTGCCGGGATGGGTGGCCCAAAAAACTGGTGCGCTCCAAGTCCGCCCACGATCTGCACTGAGAATGTAGCACAGCGGATGTTTTTTACTCGCTCCATGAAAGGGCCTTTGCAAAGGGAAAACCAGGCTGCCGTCAGCGCGTTCGACAATTTTGTCCGCCTCATGGACCGCTGGCATTCCCGTGATCCGGGCCATGGAGCCAATGGTCTGCCAGGTTTTCCCTTCGTCGTCCGAGCTGGTCAGGATAATGTCCTTGCGATTCCTGGTGCTCAGTGGCAGCAACAGCCTGTCCGTCGAGTGTTGCACCATCGCGCCGGGTACACCTGCACCGGTTCCGGTATCGAACAACCCACCGACTTCCGGTGGCATCGAGACGTCCGCAATCTTTTTCCAGGGACCAGTGATCTCTGGCGACCTGAGCACGCACACGCCGGTTGGTGCAAAGCCGTATGCCGTGCCGGCCTTTTTCGACCCGGTGTAGCCCAGGCAAATCCAGTCGCCGCTGCGCAACTTGAGCAAGGTCTTGATCCGGATACCGGCTGGGGCCGCAGGCATGTGCGGCAACTGGTACGCCTCAGCCATGCGCCACCTTGCCGCCGGTTTCTGTTTGCCGCGCGGTTTCTGCTGTGTAGAAACAGGGCCGACAGCTCGACGAATCAGCTGGGTACGAACTTCTGTGTGGGTGGCGTTTTCCGTGCCCATCCAGTGATAGACGACCATTACCGCATCGCCTAGCTTGAGCAGCCGCG
>CAZITS010000603.1:0-4245 GCA_964542185.1 uncultured Pirellulaceae bacterium | reverse complement strand
CCACGTGGCGCCCGGCGGGTGCCCGCCGGGTGTTGCAAAAACTGCTATGGTGTGTTGCGCTGGTGTGACATGGTCAGCGGGTGCGCTGCGGCGCAGACGGGCCGCACACGTTTTGGATTGGCGCGCTCGACCTGACGCTTTTGTTACCTGATGCCTGGTTGTGCACCGGATACCGCGCGGATCAAATGCTCCTGTTGTGAAGGCCGTTGTCATGCCACTGTCGCCCGACCAGGTCACCGGTTATCACGCAACGGGTGTGGCCACACCCGTTGCGATCGCTTCGTCCCAGGAGGTCGAGTATTACCGAAACGAGTTTGACCGATTGGAGTCCGAAGAAGGCGTACAGCGCGCGCAGAACCGACTTTTTGACCGGCATTTTGACCAGCCCTTTATCTGGGAGATTGCCAGTCATCCGGCCATTCTGGAGAGTGTGGCCGCACTCTACGGCGAGCACCTGTTGGTGTTGTCGACGCATGTGTTTTGCAAATACGGTTCCAATGATCATTTCGTGGCCTGGCATCAAGATCTGACGTACTGGGGTCTGGAACCCCTCGAGGAGGTCACCGCGTGGTATGCCATTGACGATAGCGACCTTGAAAATGGCTGCATGCGCGTGATACCGGGACGGCACCCGCAGCAGCTGTTAGAGCACGGGCGTTCTGACCAGGCGGGGAACCTGTTGAGCGTCAATCAAGCCGTCGCGGTCACCCCGGAGGATGAAGCGCAAGCCATTGATTGCGTATTGCAGGCGGGCGAAATTTCCTTGCACGAGGGCACTGTCGTGCATGGGTCGCTTCCCAATCGATCCCCGCGTCGGAGGTGTGGTGTGGCGGTGCGCTACATTCCGGCGCACGTGCGGCCACTGGGTGCCGGTCCACTTGGTACCGACTGGAAATGGCGACCAATCCTGGTCCGTGGTGCGTCACAGCACGATCATTTTGACCTCGTGCCGCCACCTTTTTCAGCCAGTTCCTGAAGTCAGGTTGCCCGCCGACGGCAGCGCTTCAGGCCCGCTACGCGGAGGCCGGCCGAATCTCGTCTCCCACCTGGAGGTGGCCACCCTGGACGACTTCGGCGCGGAGTCCCCCACGGTGTAGCAGTGACTGTTTGATGTTCGGGTATGTCAGTTTTTCCAGATGGCCACACGGTTCGCATAATTCGACACCACGTAGAATCACTTCTCCGATGCAAAATTCCTTGCCGACGAGGTGATTCAGCGGCACGTCCGCTGTCAACAGATTGCGTCGCGTATCGAGATGCGTGATGTTGACCGAGTAATCACGCGCCGCGGATTGAAGCGCTTCGCGTTCAATCAAGGTGACCTGTTCTAGTGGTTTGGCAGGACCTTTTTGAAAGGTCCCTTGACCGGTCGCATAGCGATCACCCTCGAGTCCCTGGCCCGTGATCGCTGTGACCTGCTGCCGGGATTCCATAGGCTGACTGCCAGTGGTGGTGATGCCAATGGCGAGCAGGCTTCCTGTAAACATGAACGGGTCCTCGTCGCGAGTCCAAGTGTGTGGATAATAGAGCCTATCTCTCCTGGCGGCGGCTGGAAACAGGATCGCCCGGAATCGCTGGATCCAGTGGTGATCTGGTAACGTTCGACGGCATTGAAACGGCACGAATCAATTCGTGAGAGCTTATGGACCGGGGTGAATTTCGCGCCCAATTACAGCAACGCGTGGTGGCGCACGTCCAGGCGACCGATTATCGGCCGGTCAAACCGCGTGTGATCTTGAAGCAACTCGGTTTGCACGCGGACCACCGCGCCGATTTGAAGCGGGTCCTCAAGCGTCTGGTCAAGCAGGGACAAATCGCCTACGGTCCGGACCATCTGGTGTTGCCGGTGCAGGCCGCGCCGCAACAAAGCACATCGGTGACGGGCGTTTTCCGCCGCGCTGCGGGGGGCTATGGATTCGTCCGTCCGCAGACGGCCAAACCGGAAGTGGGCCGCGAGTTAGATATCTTCGTTCCCCTGCGGCGTTCGGGGGATGCCGCCAGTGGCGACAGGGTGCGGGTGGCGGTGACCACACGGACCCAGCATGGTGAGGTGCGCAGAACGGGTCGCATCCTGGAAGTCCTTGAGCGCCAGACCCACACCTTTGTCGGTGTCTACCGGGAACGCCAGGGATCGGCACACGTGCGGGTGGATGGGAATCTGTTTCCCGACCCTGTCCCGGTGGGAGATCCGGGCGCCAAGGGGGCGCAAGCTGGCGATAAAGTGGTGATCGAGATGGTCCGTTTTCCCTCCCACTGGCAACCGGGCGAGGGCGTGGTGGTCGAGATTCTGGGTCCCCGCGGCGCGCCGGGTGTCGAGACGCTGTCGATCTTGCGGGAATTTGGTCTCGATGAAACCTTTTCGGAAGCGGTGCTGGAGTCTGCACGGGAGCAGGCCGAGCGATTTGACGAGGCGATCGGAGACCGCCTCGATTTGACGCAGCTGACCGTAGTGACCATTGATCCGGTAGATGCCCGTGACTTCGATGACGCGATTTCGCTTGAGCGTTTGCCGGGTGGGCACTGGCGATTGGGGATTCACATCGCGGATGTGTCCCATTTTGTGCCGGTGGATTCTCCGCTGGATCAGGAAGCTCGATTGCGGGGGACCAGCGTCTATCTGGCGGATCGTGTTGTCCCCATGCTGCCCGAGATCATTTCGAACAATCTGGCCAGCCTGCAGCCAGAGCGCGTCCGCTACGCGCGAACCGTGTTTGTGGAGCTGGATGCAGAGGGAGTCCGCCTGGCCAGCGAGGTACATCGATCTGCGATTTGCAGTGATCGCCGGTTCACGTACGAGGAAGTCGACGATTTCCTGGCGGACCGAGCGGTCTGGTCGAATCGCCTCCAGCCAGATGTGCACCGCTTGCTCGGTGAGATGCATGAGCTGGGCATGCAGTTGCGCCGGCGTCGCCTGGACCAAGGTGCGATTGAGTTGACGTTGCCGGAAATCAAGATCGAACTGGACCGTCAAGGCAGGATGACCGGCGCGCGTCTGCTACAGCAGACCGAAAGCCACCAGTTGATCGAGGAGTTCATGCTCGTTGCCAATCAGGCCGTTGCCGAGCAACTCGCGGATGACCAGCGGCTGTTCCTGCGGCGGGTTCATCCACCGCCGACGCCGCGCAAGCTGCATAGCTTGACGCGCTTCGTGCGGTCTCTGGGAATTGAATGCGATAGCCTGGAAAGTCGCTTTGAGATCAAACGCGTGATTGCCAGTGTCCAGCAGCAACCGGCGCAGCACCCGGTCAATATGGCGGTATTGCGCAGCATGCAAAAGGCAGTGTATGGACCGCAGGACGAAGGCCATTACGCACTGCATAGTCGACACTACACCCATTTCACGTCCCCGATTCGGCGGTATCCGGACCTGGTCGTACACCGGCTGCTCGACGCGCTGGCCGGTGGCCAGGCACCGGATCAGACATTTCCCCAGCTCGCCGAACTGGGCGGCCATTGCAGCGATCGTGAGCAACGTGCGGAAGCGGCTGAGCGACAGCACACCAAAGTCAAATTACTGGAATTTTTGAGTCACCGGATTGGCAGCACGCTGCCGGGCGTGATTACGGGTGTTGAGAAAGTCGGGCTGTTTGTCCAGGGGCTTGCGCTTCCTGCGGAAGGGCTGGTTCCGATCGCCACACTGGCGGATGATCACTACCGTTTTGATGCGGACTCCTACAGCCTGGTTGGCTATCGGGAAGGCAATGCATTTCGACTCGGTGACCGGATTGAGGTCTCCGTGGTCCATGTCGATGTCGATCGCCGCGAACTCGATTTTCGACTGGCGGAAGGGGGTGGCCGAAAGAGCTCCCCACGCCGTCCGCGTCCGAAAAGCGGTGGCCGTCCACGCACTGGTGGCAAGCCAGCACGGGGTGCCCGATCACGGCGCAAAGGAAAAAAACGAACACGCTAATGTGGGCAGCCGCGCGGCGCACGTTTACAGTTCGTGGTCGCTCGGACGCACCCCCTTGGTAAAGCTACCGAAGCCAAACGGAGTCGGTTTGTAAGGTCCCACGTAATCGACGTTACTGGAGGGGTTGATCTGGTCTTCCAGGCGGAGTCCCCAGTAACAGGCGTTGACCAGCAGACGGCGCAGACCAGCGCTCTGCAAATCCATCGAGGCTCCCATCGTCGTACAGACAATGCGCGCCTGTTGGCCGGATTCACTGGTGTGTAGCCTGGTCCAGACGACTGGCATCATCGGCTTGTTCTTGGCGCCTTGGACCGGGGGATCGTCTGCTTGCATGC
>CAZITS010000602.1:0-4246 GCA_964542185.1 uncultured Pirellulaceae bacterium | reverse complement strand
CGGCGATTGCGTGCAGCGTGGTCAAGACAGAGTCGTCGATCCGCTGGTTGAAGAATTCCATGTCTTCGCCGGCGTCAGACAGGACCGTGCGCACGACGTGTTTGAGGAACTTCTCTGCCAGTTGCATGTTGTCGTTGAGGTCGAAAAACGCCATTTCTGGTTCGATCATCCAGAACTCGGCCAGGTGGCGTGATGTGTTTGAGTTTTCCGCGCGAAAAGTCGGGCCGAACGAATAGACTTTTCCCAACGCCGTGGCGTAGATCTCGGCTTCCAGTTGACCGCTTACTGTGAGGTAACTGGGGCGATCAAAAAAGTCTCGAGAGAAATCGATTTTGCCGTCGCGCCGCGGTGGGTTTTCGAGGTCCAGTGTCGTGACTTCGAATAATTCTCCGGCGCCTTCGCAGTCACTGGCGGTGATGATCGGCGTATGAACGTAGAGAAATTCCTCTTGTTGGAAGAAGTCGTGAATGGCGCGACACACACAGTTGCGGACGCGCGCCATGGCGCCAAAGGTGTTGGTGCGTGGGCGTAAATGAGCCCACTCACGTAATTTTTCAAACGTGTGCCGCTTTTTCTGCAAAGGGTAGGACTTCGGGTCGGACCAGCCGTGTACCCGCAGCGAACTGGCGTGCAGTTCCGTCGATTGGCCACGCCCATTGGAGGCCTTGATTTCGCCCGCGATCGTAACGCTACAACCTGCCGACAGTTGTTTAATTTCGTGATCGTAGTTGGGGAGTTCACTGTCCGCCACGACCTGCAGGTTGGCCATGCACGAACCGTCGTTAATTTCGAGAAAGCTGAAGCCTGCCTTGGAGTCGCGTCGGGTGCGAATCCAGCCTTGCAGGGCCACTTGTTGCCCGATCGTTTCGTGTTGCCGGGCGGTACTTACCGAGATTTTAGTCATGGGGATCCATCCTCGTCTGCAGTTTTCAAGCCACGCTAATGTATACGCGCAGTGGCCAGTTGGGCAAATCCCGGGAACGGGAGTCCGGCATTTTTTGACGGCCGGTCTGCCTGACAGCTACATCAGGTAACCGCGTGGGAAGGCGGCTCGCCTCAAACCCAATAACGCAAGAGGTGAACCCGGTCAGACGCAAAAGCGCGTGCCAGATATTGTTGCTCAGCCCGGTGGCGTCTGGTCGAACAGGTTTGGAGAGCACACAGGACGCGATACACCGATCAGCGGATGTCGATCACGGGATCACCGAGAATGTCTTCGTGAGGTTGTATTCCCAGTCCGGGAGCGGTTGCTGCCGCCAGCCTCCCGTTGGTCCGTTGAGGTGCGCCGGCGGCCAGGCTGACGGTCACGTAACTATTGAAATCGGTGGCGGTGAACAGGAATTCAGGACGCGTGCTGTGAGCCAGGTGTGCGATTGCTGCAGTGACGATGTCCCCTCCCCAGCTATCTTCGATTGTCATGGCGATCCCTCTCTGTTGACAGAGATCACGTGCCAGGGCAGCTTTCGTCAAACCGCCCAGCTTGCTGATCTTCAGATTGACGACATCCATGGCATCCTCGGCAGCACCGCGAAGCAGCATGTCGATGCCATCAATTGATTCGTCCAGTACAAACGGATGGTCGGTGCGGCGTCGAATGGACAGGCATTCTTCGTAAGACAGGCAGGGCTGTTCGATGTAGACGTCAATGTCACGGACCGCACGCACCACTCGAGCTGCTTCGTGCGGTAACCATCCCGTATTGGCATCGGCGATTAGTTTGTCGCCGGTGCGAAGCAGGTCCGCGACCGTCCCAATCCGCTCAATATCCACATCAGGGTCGCCGCCAACTTTTAATTGAAATCGCCGATATCCCTCGTCTCGATACTGGGCCACGCGACTCGCCATGGCGTCAGGAGCGTCTTGTGAGATTGCCCGGTACAGGGTGAAGTCATCGCCGTAACGACCTCCCAGTAACGTACAGACAGGCTGCTGGCAATGTTGTCCCAGCAGGTCCCAGCAGGCGATATCCAGTGCCGACTTTACGTAGGGATGGCCTTTCAGGGCCTGATCCATCAGGGTGTTCAGGCACCCTAATTCTGTTGGGTCGGTTCCGAGTAAATGGGGGCCCAGTTCGGTGATTCCGGCGCGCGCTCCGGGGCCGTAGGCGGGCAAGTAGAAGGGGCCGAGCGGGCAGACTTCACCATGGCCGGCGAGCCCGGTATCGGTTTCGACACGGACCACCGTGCTGTCGAAGACCTCTACGGATTTGCCACCAGACCAATTGTAATTGCCCTCGTGCAGTGGCAGGTCGATCTGGAAAACCAGTATGCGAGAGATCTTCATGGGCGGGTTCTGTGCTGATGTGAGATGCTGGCTAACCAGAGCGCACCATCCTAGGACACCTGTACCACAGCGGCCAGAGTGGCGACTGCCGAAATGTCCAGGAGCGAGTGCTTGAGCCTGGCGTGCGCCGGTATCCACTCGCAGGGAATTCTGCGTACGGTGATTCTGCGCTGATACAACCGGGTGGCAGTGGCCGCGGAATTAATCGACGGCGACACCCCACTCAGTGAAACTCGCTGCAAGTTGTTGCCAGGTTTTTTCGTCGAGCGGAATGCCGTCCTGGTTGCGCTGCTCGCGTGTCCGGCGCTCGGGCTCGCCGGGAGTCAGGATTTCACCTTCGGGAGTGCGTGTCCGTGAGCCTTTGACCCATTGGATAAATTGATCGACCTCGGTGGAGAAAGTATCCGCTGGCTGGAAGCGGTGGGGGTCGATGACGATCGCTAACATTCCCTGCTCGAGCCGATCTTTGCCAGGTTGTGTGCAGCCACCACCGGTCAGCGCTCCAGCCAAGAGTTCCACTACCAAACCCAACCCGTATCCCTTGTGTCCGCCAAAGGACAGGATCGCACCGGGAGGGTCGCCATAAAACACCGCAGGATCGGTGGTGGGTTGGCCATCGTGGTCGATGATGCAGTCCTCGGGTACAGCGACCCCTTTATTCAGTGCGACCTTGAGTTTCCCCTCTGCTACGGCGCTGCATGAGATATCCAGGATGATCGGCTTGCCGTCTGCCGCAGGGATGCCGGCAGCAAAGGGATTCGCCGACAACCGCCGGTCAATCCCACCAAATGGGGCGGTGAGCATTCCCAGTCCGGTTGTGTTCACCAGGCAAAAACTAATCATGCCGGCTGCGGCTGCCATTTCCGGCCAATCGCCGACCCGGCCGACGTGCCCCGAGTTGCGCAGCCCGACGACCGAAACACCGGACTGCTGCGCCTTGTCGATCGCCATGTGCATGGCGTGTTCACCCATCACCTGGCCAAATCCGAGCTGGCCATCGAGCAGGCCCAGGGCACCGCTGTCGAGGACCACTTGGGGTGACTGGTTGGCGCGTACCATTCCCTTTTGGAGCCATTGGATATAGATCGGCGCACGGATCACACCATGGGAATCGTGACCGACGAGGTTGGCTTGGACGAGCCGGCGGGCGATCGTCTCGGCTTCAGTTGCCTGACAACCGGCTGCCGTGAAAAGCTGTTCTATCAGAGCCGTGAGACGAGAGGCTTGAATTTCCATGGAAGGCAATCTGTCCGTGACCGGAGGAGTGAAACAAAATCAGCAGTGTTGACTACTGCACAGAATTGGCGAATTACGTTCGTTTTGCAACACGGCTAACGGCTGGTTCCGGGTGTTCGAGTCGCTGATGCTGGGCTACGATCGTTCACTCGGCAGGGAAACAGCCCCGGGTTTGACGCAGAAAACGTTGGAATTCCTCATGTATGTGGTCTTATTCGATATCGACGGGACATTGATCTCCTCTGGAGGAGCTGGTGGTGCCGCCTTGATGGGTTCATTTCGTGACACGTTTGCGATACGTGACCCACGCCCGGTCAAATTCAGCGGCCGCACGGACCGGGCGATTGCAGGTGATTTGTTTCAGCTGCACGGTCTGGCGAACAATGCAGAAAATTGGGGACGCTTGCGTGACGGCTATTTAGAACGTTTGCCGAATGAATTAGGGCAACGCTCAGGAACGATCTTGCCTGGTATCGAGCCATTACTGGAAACGCTGAAGTCACGCGCAGACATCGCGATGGGCTTGTTGACAGGGAATTTGCCGGATGGCGCGCGGATCAAACTGGAGCATTTTGGAATCTACCAATACTTTCCGTTCGGCGCTTTTGGGGAGCTCCATGAAAGCCGGGATGATGTGGCTCGCGACGCCCTGCAGCTGGTGCAACAACGTCTGGCGGACCAAACGCCAGAGCCGGATCGGATCTGGGTGATTGGCGACACGCCCTTT
>CAZITS010000601.1:2504-4254 GCA_964542185.1 uncultured Pirellulaceae bacterium | reverse complement strand
CGGTTAAACAGGCGGACCTTCGTACGATCCGGACTGATGAGGATCAACTGCAAATCACTATCCCAGGTATGGTCCAAATCAACCCGGACATCAATGTCATCGATGGTGACATCGTCACCGACCCTGAACTTGACCGTCGTCGAACGACGATCACGCAGCGCTTTGCGTCCTGTCCACGAATATTCCAGCACTTCCCTGATACTGGCAGTCGATTTGTACTGGTCGTCTTCCGCCTCTCCCTGGGTGCCGTCACGGTCCTGATCCATCAAGTTGCCTTCCTCATCAGCAACCTCTGGACCCAGTGTGACTTCGTACGTTCCAGCCGTCGATTGTTCTTCGAAATCAATCTCGAATTCCTTGCCACCGGATCCGCGCACGACAGAAATCGCAGTGACAGGAATCAGATTACCAGCCGGATCGGTCAACTCGATGTCGGCATCCGTCAGTGTGGCCGCGTCAATTGCTTCACTGAAGGTTACCGTCACTCGTTCCAGACGGTTTGTCTCACCAGACCAACTGGCATCTGTTACACGGGGGCCATCGGTATCGACCAGGCTGGCTTGAATTGCCTCGTTGACATTGAGTCGACCGTTGGCAACCACGTCAAGCAAAATCGGGTCGGCGTAGTCCATTAGCGCATCGATCACCTCCTGATGCGTCCAATCGGGATGGGCTGCCCAGACCAGCGCCGCGGCACCCGCAACGTGCGGCGCCGCCATCGATGTACCGCTGGCTGTGCCGTAATCGTCGTCAGGCAAGGTGCTCAAGATCGAAACGCCAGGCGCCGCGATGTCCACGGAAGCAGTTCCATAATTCGACCAACTCGCTAGTTCGTCGTCGTCATCACTGGCCGCTACCGAGATGATGTTGGGAAGGTCATAATTAGCGGGATAGGAGGGGTCACTATCGTTGTCATTGCCGGCGTTGCCGGCGGCCGCCACAAAAATGCCTCCGGCATCACCAAACGCCTCAATCGCGTCGTACATCGCGGTGCTATAACCGCCTCCCCCAAAACTGGCATTGATTACCTGGGCCCCCATTTCTCGGGCATAATCGACAGCCCGTACCGCGTCACTGGTGTACCCACTGCCCGATTCGTTGAGGAACTTCAGCCCCATCAACTGGACCTCCCAGGAGACTCCAGTGACTCCAATGCCGTTGTTGCCAACCGCGCCGATCGTGCCAGAGACGTGCGTACCGTGGCCATTGTCGTCAAACGGATCACCATCTTCGTTATAGAAATCGTAGCCGTAGATATCATCGGTATATCCGTTGCCGTCATCGTCAACACCCGGCGTACCGTTCGCTTCAGAAGTGTTGACCCAGGCGTTGCCGGCCAGGTCCTCGTGGGTATAGTCAATCCCTGTATCAATGACTGCCACAATGATCGAACTGGCATCGGTTTCGACGTCCCAGGCTTCCACTGCGTCAATATCTGCATCGACAGTACCATTTGTCTGACCAGTGTTGTGGAGTCCCCACAACGAATCAAAATAGGCGTCATCCGGGGTCGTAGACCCGTGTTGCAGCACAAAGTCACGCTGGGCGTAATCCACACCGGGCAGTTGGTTGTAGTGGTCCATCGCCTGGTCCAAGCCGACACCTGAGTCGAGATAAACCTCGTAAAACCCGAATCCCAACTGGTCACCAAGTTTAGTTCCCTCCAAATGGCTTTCAGCGGCCGCCGCGTCTGTAAAGCGGACCAAAAACTGGTCTGGATGGAAATCACCCACCAGTAAATCACCCGCCA
>CAZITS010000601.1:0-2404 GCA_964542185.1 uncultured Pirellulaceae bacterium | reverse complement strand
GACACACGCCAGCTGCGAATGTCAGAGGGCTGCAGCTGGTCGGATCGCGTCCAACAGTCTGCGCAGATTACCACCGTTAATCGCCGCCACATCTGACGCGGAGAAAAACGGCATTTTCTGGAAGAGGTCAAAGGTCTGGGGAAAGGTCACCCAATCCAAGCAGGGTGAAAAGTCAGAGGCCCACAGCAATCGCTCGCTCCCAAATGCTTCGACCAGTCGCTTGACGTACGGCCAGGCCGCCTGGTGGGGATAATCGTGTCCAGGAACGGTGAGTGCATAAAAACCACTCAGTTTGACAAAAACACTCTGATACTTAGCCAGTTCGGTCACGGACTGCAGAGCAGCTTCCGCCTGCGGAGCCGCGGCTGGTTCCTTCACCGCCGGCGGCAGTCCGAGATGGGAAACCAACAGACGCAAATCGGGAAAACGTTCCAATATCGGCGCCCAATCACACCAACCAGCAGCCTGAGAATTGACGCTTACCAGCCAGTTCCGTTGTGCAATCCAGTGCCAGAACGTGTCGGGCACTGCAGCCAGCCCTGCCGATTCGTCGTCAAATAGAAACAAGCTCACTCCCACAAATCCCTGTTGCTGCAACTGCTCAAGTTCGTCAACCGTGAGCAGGGAGTCGAGCGTCAGATAGGCCAATGGGCGGATCCAATCGTAACGCCCCACTTGCTCTGCGAGGTACGTATTGTTCTCAACGCACCAATCTTCTCCTCCAAAACCAACCACCAAGGCAGCCGTCACATCCCATTCAAGTGCCAGTGAGTGATAGCAGACTGTCTCATCGATTGCCACGCCGGGCCGGGATGCCAACGACGAATCCTGATAACCACCAGAAAAGAGATGGATATGGGCATCTGCGCGCTGTGTCATAGTCGTCCACTCGCCTGACAAACGTCGATCAACTACCGGGAGGCCAAGGATCGAGACAGGCGCCTGCCGGCCGGGGGCCGGTGGGGCGCCAGGGAACAGGTTTGCTGCACTGGTAGACGACTTCCAGCCACGGAGTCTCCAGGCGGAGATGCCCCTGGTGCCGCGATGTGAGCATCGCTTCCAACACACCGGTCGTCAAGAGTGTTCTCTCCACGGGTGCCGTCGCGGCTCCATGGACAAACATCTCTTCGACATTCAGCGACAGATAGGCGAAATGGGCATAGGGTCCGTCTTCGTCGCCATGCCCCTGCGCGTAAAACTCCGTCGCCATCACTCGGTCACCTGCCCTGCCAGCATACGCGAGATCGGTGACATAACCATCCAGCATCAGCGCGGCACCACGCAATCCATCTCGATATTCAATCAGCATCAGCGCCGGATGTTCGCAATGCGCTTCGATCGGCCCCGCAGGCTTGTTCTGGATCGTGTCACAGGCTGCTTGCGCCAGCTCCCGCGACCAGTCACCCCGCTCTGCCGCCTGCCACACAGCCTCTCCTTCCAGACAGGTAACTGCCACCACACCGGTCTCACCACCGGCACGACGCTCGACCATGCACTGCAGTACCTCAAGTGTGTGGAAGCCGTAGATCTCCAAACCCGAGAAGCCAATCGCCACGGCTTCGTCCAGGGGTGTCTCCAGCTCGTGTTCGAGCCACGGGTTGCGCCACACCACCGGCAGCGATGAGCCTGCCATAAAGGGTGCCCCCAATTCGGACATACGGTCCGTCATCCATTGCGCATCGTGCCAGTTGTATGAGAGATGCTTGTCGCTGAAAACCGGGACCGAGCGTCCGCTCGTTGCCATCACGCCGCAGATCTGTTCGAGAAAGTACTTGCGTGGAAACAGCTGTTGCTGTTTTTCATTCCAGGCATAGTCTCCGTGTTCACCGATCAGCAAAACCCCATCAATTGCCAGCTCATCGCCACCGAGGGTCAGCGCCTGGACGATGCTGGGGTAGACCGGAACACCGTACTCCGCCGCCAACTCGATACCGATGTCACGTTCTGAAATCTGGTCAATGTACAAAGACTCCAACGAGACGCGAGGCTCCATAAAACCGCCGTCAGTCGGAAAACCCTTGAGAAACTTGGTCACGATCACATCCGCATGCGAACCGGAAAAATACTCGGTTACAATGGCGGCGATTCGCTTTCGTTCTGTCATTATGCTCCCCGTCGCGGCAGGTCTTCCGCGTTGATCCAACGACCGGTCTGCGCCGACACCAAAGCCGCTTCAATCAGGCGGACCGCCTCAAACCCGTCTTCAATCGTGCTCACCGTGGGCCGAGTCTCCGTGCGCAAACAGCGCACGAGGTACTCAAGCGCCGCACGTAAGGCACCAAACTCCATTCCGTACACGTTGTGCTCGTACTGTTGGTTCAGGAACCGGTACCCGCTGGAATCGAGGAATGTAAATCCCATACTGGGCAAATGGATTTCGAAGGTGCCGCCTGCAAAATCCAGC
>CAZITS010000600.1:0-4255 GCA_964542185.1 uncultured Pirellulaceae bacterium | reverse complement strand
GAGGGCCTCGCGTTCTGCAAGCGTGGCGGCGAAGTACCGCTCTAACGGCAAACGGCCCGCCTTTCCCAAGTGTGACATCCCGTGACCGTAATGATCGGCCAGCCTCTCAACAACACTGTACTTTCCGTAAAATCCGCGAATCGCTGAAAGACTTTCATCGGTCCAGTCCCGTCGTGTCGTATTGGCTGAGAACCGAAACCCGGCAGGCAGCAGGACCGCGTGCGCAGCGATTTCCTTTCCCGCGTCGAGGTATTTCCTCAACAGTCCCGGTGACATAACCAGGGCGTTTCCCGTGTTGGTAAACCCCTCACCTGCTGCCCCTTCACTGGGAAACGTGCGGGCTGGATTCAGGGCAACTCCCGTCAAATCACGAAGCGTATAGGTATACTCCGCGTTATTGAGCCTGCGCAGTACCACAGGTCCGGGATCGCCTGCACTGGCCAGCGCTTCGGCCCGCAGATACTGCTCAGCCCAATCTTGCAGTACTTTACGCTGGAGCGGCGCGGGCTGCGGGGCGTCTTCGGGAGGCATCTCCCCATTCGCCAACAGTTCGACAATTTGGATCCAGGTCCCTGTCCCGCGACGCACTTCACGAAGTGTCTGGAAGTGCTGTAAATCCAAATCTCCCTGCGGCTCGTCGCCGGAATGGCACTTCAAGCAAAACTCTTTCAACACGGGCCGTACTTCGCGCTCGTACTTCACGGCCAGCTCAGCGAAAGGCCGCGCTGGCTGGCCACGGGTAAACCCACTGCCACAGAACACGATCAACGGAACCAGCGCCGCAGCTCGAACGGATCTCGAAAAAGAGCGTTTCACGAGCAAGTCCCCGGTTGCCAGGTATCAATCAGACAGCGCCGGTACCGCGTCCAAAGATCTGGGGAGCGAGCTCCCTCCCGCGGATACGGTCCACTCCAGAATGCCGGCCCAGTATAGCAGACAAACAGCAGGGCGTTGGCGGGCGGTACGATTGACGCGCGACCTGTGGCATCCAACAATCGGCGGCCAGACCATGTGCACACCGCGGCCAGCGTCCGTCTCTCCAAGTCAAGCCGCTCTCTAGTACACCCACTTGCTACCCCGACAGGCCTGCTCATGCCCTTTTCCATTGCCCATCTGGACGACGCAGCGCAACGACTACAACAAGGGCGTGCTCAACCGCCGCTGCCCATTGGAAATCTGCCGGCGCATCTGCAACCTCAAGGAATCGACGACGCCATGGCGATTCAGGACGCCCTGCACCGACGCCTGGTCGAGGCCGGGTACGGTCATCTAGTGGGAACCAAAATCGGTTGTACCACCCCGGTAATGCAGGAATTCCTGGGCATGCCTCATCCGTGTGCTGGAGGGATTTTTGACAGTACTGTTCGATTTCAGGACGGCTCCTTTGATTTTGATTCCTTTCTCCATGTGGGCGTCGAATGTGAAATCGCCGTAAAACTTGGTACCGCAATCTGTGCCAGCGATGTCCCCCACACCCGCGATAGCGTTTCCCACGCCGTATCGGCACTCTTCGCTGCCATCGAAATTGTGGACGATCGCTACGTCGATTTCGGCCGGCGCGTCCCGGACAGTCGAACCTGGGTCGCCGACGACTTTTTTGGT
This sequence comes from uncultured Pirellulaceae bacterium, assembly GCA_964542185.1. GTDB lineage: Bacteria > Planctomycetota > Planctomycetia > Pirellulales > Pirellulaceae > UBA9264. The sequence goes on along the minus strand of CAZITS010000600.1, from coordinate 2,653 downwards.
GCCGGGATCGTTCTGGGAGAAGCCGTGAACACGTGGCAACAACTCGATTTAGCAGGTCTGGAAGGAGTCATGCGTATTAACGGGACGGAAGTCGGTCGAGGATTTGGTCGCGACATCATCCACGGCCACCCCCTGGAAGCTCTGGTCTGGCTCGCCAACGAAACGTCACGGTGCGGGCGCGAGTTGCCCGCCGGGTGGATCGTCATGCTGGGTAGCGTGGTGCAAACCAGGTGGGTTGCCCGGGGCGATATTGTCGAGGTCGACATTACAGGACTCGGTAACGCCCGCGCGCATTTTTAGACGTCACGCTAAAATCGGTGCCGTAGATCTTGAGTCAGCTGCCAGTTCGACCCCGCACACGCGCACCCCGTTCAAGTGTATCGATCACGCAGGATGCGCGCTGCGGATGTTTCATTCGTGAGTTTCTGACGGACCTCCTCAAGACTGACATCGGCCGCAGAACCTGGAGCAAATCCACAGTCGGGGTTCAGCGTAATCCGCTCCGGCTCCAGATACTCAAGTGCGGTTTCTACTCGTCCGACAATCGTATCGACCGAGTCCACCTGGCCTGGCTGGCAACTGACGCACCCTAATCCCACCTGCGTCTCGACCGGTAGCTGACTGAGAATCGAGAAATCGCCTGCACCCGGCGCAGTAAATTCCAGCGTAACATGACCCGCCGCCAGTCTTCTTAGCTGTGGCATGATCTTCTCAAAACCACCGGTATGGTCTGCTTCACCACGGACACGTGCACCAGCGCGACGACAGAGATGGACGGCCATCGTGACACCTTCGATCCCGTCAATCAACTGATTATTCATGTCCACCGAGAAATCTGCTGCCTGATCCGGATGCGCGTAATCCGCTCGTACGCGGTCGTCGACGAACAGGCAGAGATGCGGATCATCGATCTGGATAATCGCAGCACCCGACTGCGCTAATATTTCAACTTCCTGGCGAAGGATAGGTACGCAGTCGCGGATAAAGTCCTCGCGTGCAGGATAAGCGGCCGCCGACTTCTCGGCATCCCACATGCGCTCGCCAAGCAGCGCCGGAGCAGGCAACGTCGTCTTGATTGCACGCTGTGTCAGAGTCTTCAGGAAAGCGACCTCACGGGCAATGAAACCGGGTTCACGCGGGCTGAGGCGATCAACCACAATCGTCCAAGGTCTTCCATCGACTGGATTGCGACTCAATTCAAATCCGTGGGCTAGTTCAGCGACGACACCAATGTACGATTTACGCCACCACTCGCCGTCGGAAACGACATCCAATCCGGCTTCTTCCTGCATCGCGACAACGTCACGAATTGCGGTCTCCATTTCAATTCGGTAACCGGACTCTTCGCGATCCCGATTTCCAGTCACTAATTCACGCACCCCAGCAGGACGAGGCAGAGATCCGATGATCGAAGCTGGGAACAGTGGTAACTGTGCCATGACTTACCTCCGAAGATGGTTTCCACTCCAATGTTCCCGCGCATACTGGAAATCCTGTTGCGTATCGATCTCAATGTATCCACCTGGTGTGTCAACATGCGCCATGGCCACCCCACGCAGCAGCATCTCTTCCAAAAGCTGGATCAAATAAGCCTTTTCAAACACCGCGGCTGCTCCCCAGGGATGACCAGCAAACTCCCGCCGACAGCGGTGGTAGTGTTCGATCAATTGGGCGGCACCCGCTGCGGAAAAACGCGCCACGCCAATGAATTCACCATGCGCATCCTGTTCGTTAAGCTGACGACTGATACGAAGGACTCGTCCCTTGCTGGCAGTCACCTTTTCCGCGTCATCCGATGGGTGTTCCGTCCGCCCCACGTATCTGTCAAGCCACTGCGTATCCACACCTAACGTAATCTCTGCCTGACTCGCGATCAGCCTACCAATCACTGCTGGCGTGAACAGGATGTCAGAATAGGCACAAAGAAAGCCATCCTGCATGAGATCCTCGGCACAAAACAAGGAGGCCAGAATATTATTCTCTTGCCATTTTTCGTTATGCCGAAACGTAAACTGGGGAAACGCACTTCTCACCTTCGCGATCTGGTATCCGCCAATGAAACAGACCTGTTCAGGGCCAATTGACTGAACCGGGTTTTCCTGCAAAGCCTGCAGCGACCAGTCAATGAGACGTCGATTAGCCACTTCGGCGAAACACTTGGGATGATCTGCGGTTGTTGGCATTAACCGGCTACCGCGGCCAGCTCCAATGATAATGACCTGCATGAAATGGCTACCTTTTTTCGACCACCACCATCAAAGCAGCCAGGACACCCAGCCCATGGCCTACTCGAGGCAACACAGTGTACCAAGACGAAAAACCTTGATCTGGAACCCCGCCAAGCAACAAACCGATCAAACCGACCAGACTTGCGACCCCAGTAAACCACGCCAGGCGGGGTTCACGGTGTCGCGCCAGTGGTAGTAAAACCGCCGCGCCAGACGCCGTGATCACGACCCAATGTATTCCGGTAACAAAAAACACGAGCGCTGCGGATAGCAGCAGCAAACTCGCTCCGACAACGACCGGGACCCAGCCAGCCAGTAACGTCAGTTGGCTGGCAGTCGCATTCCAAAGCAAACCGGATGCCAACGCCGCTGCGAAAGCCCAGCCAGCCCAAATGAAAATGGTCAGCTGCCAGCCACCGTGCTCT
>CAZITS010000599.1:0-4256 GCA_964542185.1 uncultured Pirellulaceae bacterium | reverse complement strand
AGTCATCCCGAAAACCCCCACAATGGGCGGAAAGCAGTTCTGGTCCGACCAGCTGATCCACCCCCCGTGGCGCATCCAGCGCCACGTATTGACCGATGTCTGTCGCCTACTGGATGGCTCTGACCGCGCCGTCACCTGGGGTAACTACCGCAAATGTCTCGAGGAATTCGAACAAGTCAAACGCCAACAGCAAGTGCCTTCCTTGAAACCGCGAGTGGTGCTCGTGCTGCATGGCGCCATTCGTTCCCGCAGCTCGATGGCCTCCATCTGTCAGCTCATCGAAAAGCAGACGGGTTATCTGGCAATCAATGTCTCCTACGCAAGTACCAGGGCCAAAATCTCCCAGCACGCGATTGCGCTGCGCAAAATCATTGAATACCTCGGACCGCAGGTCAAAGAAATTAACTTTGTCGCGCATAGCATGGGCAACCTGGTCATTCGACACTACTTGCAAGACCTGAAGCTCCAGCCAGGCAAAACCGCCGTGCCCCCGCGAATCGGTCGAATCGTGATGCTGGCGCCGCCGAACCAAGGGACCGAACTGGCGGCCCGGGTCAAGAATAACCCAATCTTTCTTGCGCTCTGGGGAGTCAGCGGAGGCGAAATGGCAACCTGGAAAACACTCGCACCGCGTCTGGGAATTCCAGAATGCGAATTTGGCATCATTGCCGGTAACCCGCTCCCCGATCAGCAGGGCAACCCGCTGATCGAAGGTCCTGATGACCTGGTCGTGGGCGTGCAGGAAACTCAGCTACCAGGAGCACGCGATTTCCTGGTACTGCCCGTTTCCCACAGCACGATCATGTACGACCAACGTGTCAAGGATGCCACCTTGCGGTTTCTCCAACTGGGTCACTTTCGTAGCCCCGCACTGCGTCACCCCATTCCTGCCGCCGGACAGCCTGGCCCCACTCTGAATCCCAAAGGTACACCATGACACCACTGCACTACATCGCAACGGTATTCACCTGCCTGGGTGTGCTTGTGGCCGCTGACACAGGGCAGGGTGAGGTTCCGCTCCACCGTGATTCGGTAATCCAATTCGCCACACAACACGAATCTGCCACACTGCTCAAGAAGCGAGACCGCTTCGTAACTGCGATGAGCTCTTTTGACCGCCAAGCCAGGCTCCGGGTTTCGCGAGACGTCAGCGAGAAAGAGTACCTCGAGTTCTCCAGCTCACAGGCCATTGAATGGGAACCAGAAGAGGTCGCACGCCTGACCCAGGTCATCAAGCGATTAGAGCAACGCCTGGCGACCTTCAAAATTCCATTTCCCAAACGCATCCTGCTGGTTCGTACTACTGGAAAAGAAGAGGGCGGCGCCGCCTACTGCCGCAGCAGTGGCATCATTCTTCCCAAAGGAAAACCAGGGCCTGACCGTGCCGCAGCGGAACAACTGTTACTGCACGAACTGTTTCACATCCTGAGCAGCCACCAACGCGAACTCCGGCACCGTCTCTACGCACTGATTGGCTTCTACCCCTGTCGAGAAATTCAACTTCCCGGAGAATTGCGGGATCGAAAAATCACCAATCCAGACGGGCCTCGTATCGCATACTACGTCGAGCTGGAAGAAAACGACAAAAAGCTCCCGGTCGTACCGGTACTTTATGCATCGGTCGATCGCTTTCCGGAAGGCGCGAAGAATTTCTTCCAGGTGATGCAGTTCAAGTTGATGCGTGTAGTACGAATAGGAGACGAGTGGCAAGCCGACCTCAACGACGGAGCGCCAACTTTCATTGAGGTCAACGCGCGACAAATGAAACCTGCTTCGCTGTTTGCGAAAATTGGCAAGAACACTGGGTACATCATCCACCCAGACGAGATTCTGGCTGACAATTTTGTCCACCTCGTACTGGACAAAAAAGATCTTCCCAGCCCGCAGTTAGTCCATGACATGCGTACCTTGCTAGCGCCCGATAGCCGCCCCTGAATGCCAGGGCATGGGCGGTATCAATCGACCTCGCCGTGAACGTGGATCACGACTTCCTGCCGGTGATCACGTATCCCAGCCAATCGCACTTCAATGCGTGCTCCGTAGGATTGCACTTCGGCAATCTTGAACGACGCAGGACTGCCCGCGAAATGATCTACTTTCAGGCGCGGAATGCTATCCAGGGGGGGGCAAAAGGCAAGGTGCACTGTCTGCGACCGCTCGGCAGGCGGAAAAACGCTCCGGCAATAGAATTCCAGCACCTCTCCGCCCTCTGCATTACGAGCACGCGAAGATTGCTGGAAAACCGCTTCCGGAAGTTCCTCGCCCTCAACCACCAAAGAGAGATCTCGTTGCGAAATCGTCTCTCGTTCGGGAAGGGAAGTACTCGGCACAATTGGTAGCGTGTGCGCGGCTCGCCGAGTGGCCCAACGCCTCACACTCCAACCTGCCCAAACGCCTTCGCTCACCAGCAAGGCACTCCAGCAAAGTACGTTGGAACTGGCTGGCCAGCTACACAGAGCAATCGTCAGGCCAACGGCGGCAACTGGCGACAAGAGGAACGGAAACGCGACCCCCAAACGCAGCCCCGACCTGCCTGCCTGCTGGACAGCAAACAAACGGACAGTCGCCAATGCGAGCAGCGTCGCCATGGTCCCCAAACGCATCGAAGAGGCGGGCAACGAAGCCAGTGCTCCTCCGTACCTGCGCAAAACCAGGAATCCCGCCAACGCGACCATTGAAAACAGTGTCGCGAAAACAGTGGCGGCGAAAATCTCCTCAACCTGTCCAGGACGGCGCAGTGCTCGGGTGGGATTCACGTCCATGATTTGCGGCTGCTATCCCGGAGGCCTTCCACACCACCTCCGGTCGGTGACTCTCAAGTGGATGTCGATGCGAAAAGGCCTGCCAGTTCTTCGGCACGACTGGTGTCTTCCCAGGTGAATTCCGGCTCGCTACGCCCGAAATGGCCGCCAGCAGCAGTTTGCCGAAAAACCGGGCGGCGCAATTTCAGATAGTCGATAATCGCGCCCGGAGTCAATGGAAAAAAGTCGCGAGCCACTTCGCAAATACGCCCGTCATCAACAGTCCCCGTTCCCAGTGTGTCCACGTACACACTCACAGGCTCACTCACACCAATTGCGTAGGCCAGCTGGACTTCACAACGCTCCGCAAGGCCAGCCGCAACGATCGTCTTGGCAACATGCCGTGCCATGTACGCTGCACTACGATCAACCTTTGTGGGGTCCTTGCCGCTGAATGCTCCTCCACCATGTCGCCCCCAGCCACCGTAGGTATCAACAATGATCTTACGCCCTGTCAAACCACAATCGCCATGGGGCCCACCAGTAACAAACCGGCCCGTCGGATTGACATGAAAGATCGGCTCATCGCCAGCCAACGATTCCGGCAGCAGTGGCTTTACGATCTGGCCCTTGATGTAATCCTGGATTTCGTCCAGCGTCACATCGGGCGTGTGCTGGGTAGAAACGACCACCGTATCAATCCGCACTGGCTGATTACCGTCATATGCAACAGTCACCTGACTTTTGCTATCTGGCCGCAGCCAATCTACCTCAGCGTTCCTGCGAGCTTCAGTCAAGCGATTGAGAATACGATGAGAGAGCGCAATGGGCATCGGCATCAATTCGGGCGTATCACGACAGGCAAACCCAAACATCAACCCCTGATCGCCTGCACCAATCTCCTTGCCAGCCTGGGAATCTTCGTCAACACCTTGCTTGATGTCAGGACTCTGCCGATCGAGTGACACCATGACCGCACAGGTGTCTGCACAGATGCCCATATTGTCATCGGTGTATCCGACATCCCGAATTACGTCGCGGACCACGCGCTGGTAATCCAGCCCTGACTGGGTCGTAATCTCGCCTGCAATGATCGCTAAACCGGTTGTCACCATTGTTTCGCAAGCAACCCGGCTCTGGGGATCACCCGCAATACAAGCATCCAAAACACCGTCGGATATCTGGTCAGCCAGTTTGTCCGGGTGCCCCATACTAACCGACTCACTGGTAAACAAGTATTTGCCCACTGCCACCAATCTGGCTCCTTCAAGTACGAATTGTCGCTGCCCAGGTTGAACCCGATCAACTTCGATACCAAACTTCCCATTATAGTTAGCCGGCTGTGTTTACACCAACGTACCGCTCTGCAAATCACCAATGTGGTGTGCGTTCGACGGCCAGCGGCGGCTGCCTAGGTGGCCCCTGTGACTCGCTGAACGTTCAGGCCGCCGCAGCCACCCTGTTTACCGAATCGGCTGACGCCCGGCCGAGCAGCTCAATCGTTTTCACGGTTGC
>CAZITS010000598.1:0-4257 GCA_964542185.1 uncultured Pirellulaceae bacterium | reverse complement strand
GAGCGATCTGCTGTACTGCACCACTCGTTCAACACATGCGCTCTATCGCATGCAACTCCTGATTGAGCAATACAACGCTGCTCCAATCTGAGACGCCAAATGGGTTGACAAGAGTGACGGGGCCTAACGCCACTGCAGGCCACTACCTGCACGACTGTGACCGGCGTTTGGACTAGCGTCAATCGCCCAGCGCTCAGCAGCGAATATGAACTGTCCCTATCGGATGCGGATTGCCGAACTACATAATCCCTCTGATCACTCGGCCGCCGTCTGCTCCCGTGAGTTTACGATCGAGGCCATTGTAGTAATACGTCAGACTTTCAGCGTCGATCCCGAGAGCGTGGAGGATCGTCGCATGCAAATCCGCGATGCGCACGGGGTTGTCCACTGCCTTGAATCCGAGTTCGTCTGTAGCGCCATAAGAGGCTCCCGGCCGCATGCCGCCGCCCGCCATCCAGATCGTGAAACCGGCAATATTATGATCCCGCCCGTCGGACTGCCCCTCGTTAGTTGGCGTGCGTCCAAACTCGGTGGTCCAGACGACCAGGGTGTCGTCAAGTAAACCACGCGATTCAAGATCAGTCAGTAGTGCGGAGACTGGCTGGTCACAAATCGGTGCCATGTGCCGGTGATTCTTAGCGAGCCCTCGATGTCCGTCCCAGCTATTGAGTGTGCTGGTAGAACCACCACAATAAAGCGTCACAAAACGGACACCACGCTCGATTAACCGGCGGCCAAGCAGACACATACGACTGAATTTCGCCTGCCGCTTGTCAGCGCGGTCGAGGCCATAAAGCCGGTGTGTGGCTTCGGTTTCACGCCCGAGGTCGGTCACTTCAGGCGCGGCTAATTGCATGCGAGCGGCTAACTCGTAGGCTGCCACCCGTGCAGCCAATTCACCGTCCTGGGGCCGCTGCCGCAAGTGTGCTTCATTAAGCTTGCGCAAGAATTTGAAGCTGGCCCTCTGGCTCGCACGGTCGTAGGTCACGGGCGGGCTGAGGTCGAGAATCGGATCACCGTCGCTTTGAAAAACCGTTCCCTGGAATGTGCTCGGAAGGAATCCAGGGCCCCAGGCAGCCGCCTGTCCCGCTGGCGTGTCCGTCTCCTTCATGACAACGAACGCAGGCAAATTACTCGTTTCCGAACCCAAGGCATAAGTGATCCAGGAACCGACCGCTGGATTGCCACTGCGAACAAAGCCCGTTGACATCTGCCACTGCGCTGGTGCGTGGTTGTTGGCATCAGCCATCATCGAGTGAATGAAGGTCAACTTGTCGACGTGGGGGGCGAGATGGGGAAAGAGTTCCGAGACCCACTTTCCTGACTGGCCATACTGCCTGAACTTGAACACGCTCGGCATCACATTCCCTTCCTCCCGGAAAAGAAGATCCTGAACGTTGCCCTTGCCTGTAATCCGTTTGCCGGCGTGTTTCGCAAGCTCGGGTTTGTAGTCAAAGGTATCGACCTGGCTGACCCCAGCCGACATAAAAAGGAAGAGGACTCGTTTCGCCTTAGGCGGATGATGCAACCCGGAATTGGACGTACGTTTACCCTCAGCGCGCGCAAGATCGGCGAGCGCAATCGAACCGAGCCCTCCACCCATGGTTTGCAAAAAGTCGCGGCGATCGACAAAACGCCTGGCACCACTACAGTTTGTGCGGCGACGGTACGATGGCATCGTTAGCAGTTCCTAGAACACATAAAGAAACTCGTTCGTATTCAGCAACACACGGCAGAGGCTCAACAAGCCATGTTCACGGACGAACTCGGAAGCCGCCTGCCGCTCCGTGACAGTTGGCGCTCGTAGCAACGCAATTCGGTACGCTTCGACCGCCTGCTCTTCTGGCCGGTTGCCTGCCGCAGCCACCACACGCCTGGCAAACAATCCCGCCTGTTCAAAGACGAACCGATTGTTCATCAACGAAAGAGCCTGCAACGCCGTGACACTGTGGACGCGACGCGGCACTTGGAGCATCGCATCAGCACAGTCGAAGGCCCGCATGAGTGGGGAGTCGAACGTGTGAATGTTGTACCTGTAGACCGCCCGTCGCCAGGTCTCGCGACCGGGGTCCTCCAGCAGTACGTATTCGGGCACGTTGCCATCAATGTAACGGAAGAGGCGAAAGCTCGGTCCGCCCAGTGCAACGTCCAGCTGGCCGCTGACTTGAAGGATCGTGTCACGAATCGTCTCAGCTTCGAGTCGGCGTGGCGTCACCCGCCAAAGCAGCCGGTTGGCACCGTCCCTCGCTGCGGCTTTCGAGTTGTAGTGACTTCCCTGACGATAGACGGCGGAAAGCACAATCCTGCGGTGTAACTCTTTCATGCTCCAACTGTGCTGCATAAAGTCAACTGCCAGCCAATCCAGCAGATCAGGATGCGACGGGTGATCACCGTTAAAGCCAAAATCGTTCGGCGTCGTAACGATGCCGGCCCCAAAGTGATACTGCCAAACGCGATTGACAAAGACACGACTCAGCAGTGGGTTCTTGGGGTCAACCATCCATTCAGCTAGCCGTAGGCGCCGACGTGGTCCGGAGTCCGCGTCTTTCGGAAGCAGATTCGGATCCAAGGACTTCACCGCAGCGAGGGCGCGTGGCCCAACCTCCCGCCCACGAGCTCGCACATCGCCACCGTCGAGCACAAAGGTTATTTCTGGCGGCTGGTCATGCGCAACGTAGCTGCTGGCCAGTGGTGGTAGTTTCCTGAGGTTCTCTTCAAAGCGTATCAGTTCCGCTCGGAGCGAATGGTAGCGAGCGCGCTCCGCGGGGGTCATCATTGCGACTACGTCTTTCTCGTGGATCCCCTTGCGCGCCTTTCTTCTGGTCGCGGCGTTGCTGAACGGCGCGCGTGTCTCCGACGAACTTACAGCCGTCCAACCCCGCCCCGCGGTGTCGTCCGAGACTTCGATCCTGTAACGAACCGCCAGACGATCTTTGTAAGTGCCCGTGCGGTCGCGTCCCCAGACAACGAGCTGCACGCGTTTTCTGCCACCCAGATCGATCGTGACCTGCCCCGTCTCCTGTTCGTTACTGACCCAGCTGTGGGCGTTGCCATACAAACCGTCATTGAGATGGTGAATCTGGTGAAAAGCGTTGTTGGGAACGACCGAGGATGCCGATGCCCTGGCACCCGCACGAACGAGTGCCAGGTTCCGGTTCCGGTCCGCGCCGTACACCTCGAACTCATCCAGACAGGGTTTCGCGCTGCCCGTCGTCTCCTTGATCACAATCCGCACATGCGTCGCGTACACCGGCTCAAATGGCTCCTCGTTGCGTTCAAAAGCAACCGTGCGCCTGACCTCCCTTTTCACTGGCGCCGCCTGGCGTTTGACGACGAGTCGCTGACGGACTTGTCCCAGTGTTTTTTCAAGCTCAGCGTTCTTGGTATCAACTTGACGCTGCGCTGCCGCCACGCGAACGGCATGCCGTTCCCTCTCCGCCTGCGACGCAACCACCTTGTCAAGACGATCGAGACCACTGAAGACGGCCGCCAAACCATAGTAGTCGCGAGACGAAATGGGGTCGTATTTATGGTCGTGACACCGGCCACAACCCACCGTCAGTCCAAATAGTGTGGTACTAGTCACCCGTACAAACTCGTCGATTTCATCTTGCCGTCGCTTCATTCGCTGCAGTTCACTATCGGTCTGGACATCATTCTTCGGACCCGCCACGAGAAACCCAGTAGCAATCAGATATTCCGGATTCCCTGGTTCGAGCGCGTCACCCGCGAGTTGTTCGCGCACGAACTGGTCGTAGGGTTTGTCGCGATTGAACGAATCGATGACATAGTCTCGATAACGCCAGAAGTTGCCACGCAACTTGTTTCTCTCGAAGCCGTTGCTTTCGGCGTACCGGACAACGTCAAGCCAGTGACGCCCCCACCGCTCGCCGTAATGTGGACTGGCGAGCAGTCGGTCCACGGCTCTCTCGCAAGCGTCAGTACGGCTGTCGCGGAGAAACTCCTGAACTTCAATGTGCGTTGGCAACAGACCGATCAGATCGAGAGTCACGCGCCGCAAGTACGTTGCGCGTTCGGCCGGCGGAGACAGGTCCAGTCCACCGTTTGCGAGCCGGGCCATGACAAAACGATCGATGGGGGTCCGCACCCGTTGTCGGTGGTCAGGGTGCAGCGCCGGCTGCTCCGACTGTTGAATCGGCCGCAGAGACCATAGGTCGTCTTGCCCCCAGGCAGAGGGTACGGTCGCTGCAATGACCGCAACCACATGCCAAATACTCACATACAACCAACGATGCG
>CAZITS010000597.1:0-4258 GCA_964542185.1 uncultured Pirellulaceae bacterium | reverse complement strand
GGCCGCGCCATCGCCGACGAGGCGCGCCGCCGGTGCGACGCCGCCGAGCGCCTCCGCGGCGGCGAGTGCGCGCCGCGTCCGGTCGCGAGCCGGCCGCGGTCGGAGGCGGACGCGATCGACGCCGCGCGCATCCTGGTGCCGTGGCCGCTGCTCGACGACCACGACGACCACGACCGACGCCGCGCGCGCGGCACCGCCGTCGACGCGACCTTGCCCGACCGTCGGCGCGGGACCGCGCCGTCTCGGCGCTCCTGGATGATTTGAGCGAACGCGGACTGTTGGATGACACGCTGGTCGTGATGGCAGGAGAATTCGGGCGCACGCCCAGGATCTTCACTTTCAAAGGCGCCAAGTCTGGCAAACCGGGACGCGACCACTGGGGCGCCGTCCAATCGGTATTTCTGGCAGGAGGAGGAATCAAAGGAGGCCAGGTGATCGGCGCATCGGACCGCATCGGTGGATACCCGGTCGCCGACCCGCAAACACCGGAAAACCTGGGGGCTACGATTTACCGTGCCCTGGGCCTGCCGGCGACTGTCGCCTGGCACGACCGACTCAACCGCCCGCATCAGGTCTACCAGGGGCCCCCGATCGCTGGACTAGCCTGATTGACCCGGACGCACCGCACCGCGTCGTCACATTCGTTGTAATATCGCCTGGCGGACAGGAACCGCATTTACCAGCACCGCCGCGAGACCGACCATTTCCGCCCTGAATGGGTGTTGCCGAAAAACGTTGTGCCCGCTCCCAATGACGGGAGACACCTGTTCGGAGTAGGATGGAAGGCGCGCCGCCGGGGTGCTCTTTTCTTGTTTACCCGTTTGTCAGGAGCCGGATTCGGCATGCTCAATCCGTCAGCCTCATCGCCCGCAGCGTCCGACTCGCAACGAGATCGCCTGTTCCCTCTGCTACTCTTGCTCTTCATCGGCAGCGGCACCGCTGCCCTGACGTATGAAATCGTCTGGCTGCAATGGCTGCAGCTCATTGTCGGGTCCACATCGGTCTCACTCGCCATCCTGCTGGCCATTTTCATGGGCGGCATGTGCCTCGGCTCGCTCGCTCTGCCCCGACTGGTCGGACATCGGCATCATCCGCTCCGTGTCTATGCGTTGCTAGAGATTGGTATTGCATTGTGTGGCATATTGATACTCTTTGGCATGCCCGCTGTTGAGCGGATCTACACGACCTTCGGACACGGGCCGGCCGGTGTCGTACTCCGCGCCGTATTGGGTGGCATCTGCCTCTTACCTCCAACCGTACTAATGGGTGCCACGCTTCCTGCCATCGCGCGTTTTGTCGAATCGACTCCGCGCGGCGTCGCCTGGCTGGGTTTTTTTTACGGTGGGAATATTGTCGGCGCGGTCGTGGGTTGCCTGTTAACCGGTTTCTACCTGTTGCGTGTCTACGACATGACCATCGCCACTTTTGTCGGAGTTGGTATCAACGTCGTGGTGGCCGTCTGTGCCATACAGCTCGCACCGTGGCTGGCCTACCATGACTCCGAGCCCCGGTCCGAAACACCACCCCAGCCGCACACCACGGGCGCGCGATCGATCTATCTGGCTATTGGGATCTCCGGAATGTGCTCGTTGGGTGCCGAAGTCACCTGGACGCGTTTGCTGTCATTGATCCTTGGCGGGACGGTCTATAGCTTCTCGATCATCCTGGCGGTGTTCCTGGTGGGCCTGGGTTTCGGCAGTGGCCTCGGCGCCTTTCTCTCGCGGACACTCCGTTCACCGCGTGGGGCGTTCTTTACTTGCCAACTTCTGCTCATAGCAGGAATTGCCTGGACCGCGCACATGATGACCTACTCGGTCCCGTATTGGCCAGTCGACCCCCGCCTGTCCGCCAGTCCCTGGTTCACATTTCAACTTGACCTGGCACGAGTCGGTTGGGCGATCCTGCCAGCCACCGTCCTCTGGGGCGCCAGTTTTCCGTTGGCGCTAGCCGCCATCGCCAGCCAGGGCAAAGACACCGGTCAGCTAGTGGGTAGCGTTTACGCCGCCAACACCCTGGGATCGATTGGTGGCGCATTATTCTTTAGTGCGCTGGTAGGTAAACTGGGCACCCAACATGCACAGCAAGTTCTGCTTATCGGATCCTTCCTGGCAGCCCTGGTGGCATTCCGTCCGACAATGCAGTGGCGCAACCATCCCTGGAACATCTGGGCTGCTGTTAGCGTCGCACTGGTCGTTGCTGCCGTTGCCTGGAGCATCTCACCCGTTTCCTGGGGTGTCATCGCATACGGTCGCATGAACGGTGTCTACGGTTACGACTTTGCCCGCGGAATCACTCGCGCCGAGGACATTCCAACCACACCAGGTAGTCCCAATACGTACTGTCTCTATGTGGCCGAAGGAACCAACGTCTCAGTCGCGGTCACCCAGCGACGCAACGGAGTGCGGAGTTTTCATGGCGGTGGTAAAGTTCAGGCCTCTAACAAACCGATCGACATGCGGCTACAGCGGATGCTAGGGCACCTGCCCGCACTGGTTCACCCGAACCCGAAATCGGCACTCGTCGTTGCCTGTGGTGCCGGAGTAACGGCCGGCAGTTTCGTAGTACATCCCGAAGTAAAACGGATTGTGATCTGCGACATTGAACCCGTTGTACCAACCCATGTTGCGCCCTTATTCAAACGAGAAAATCACGATGTCGTCGGGCCGGCGAACGCCGACCGCGTGGAGGTGATTCACGACGACGGAAGACACTTTATTCGCACGACACAAGAAAAGTTTGACATCATCACTTCTGATCCCATCGACCCCTGGGTCAAGGGCTGTGCCGCACTGAACACCGTTGAATACTATCAACTCTGCAAACAACATCTGAACCCGGGCGGTGTCATGGCCCTCTGGATGCCCCTTTACGAAATGAACCAAGAGACGCTCAAAAGCGTGATCGCCAGTTTCTATGAAGTTTTCCCCAACGGTACGTTGTGGACGAACGACATGAACACCAAAGGGTACGACGCGATCCTGTTCGGACAGGTTGAACCAACCAGGATCGACATCGATCAAATCGCCAAGCGACTCGATCGTCCGGAGCAACAAGGTGTCAAAGCATCCCTGACTGAGGTTGGATTCAGCTCCATCCACCAGTTGCTGGCGACCTACGCAGGCCAGGCCAGCCAAATGCGTCCGTGGTCGGCCGAAGCGAAACTGAACAGGGATCGGAACTTGCGGCTGCAATACCTCGCTGGCATGTCGTTGAACACCTACATGGGCGAAGCATTACTGAACGGAATTCTCAAATACTATCAGTTCCCTACGGACATCTTCTCTGGCTCAGACCCGCAGCTGACGCTCCTGAAGCGTTATCTCAGCGAAGCGGGGCGGCCCGATCCTGCACCGTTTGCCGTTGATTGACCCACAATCGACCGCCACTCGCCGACGCACCTAACCTAAATTGCCCAATTGGACGTTCTTTTGTCCCTGCACAGGCAGTTCTCGCGTTTTGCGTCCTCGCCGATCGGCACATTTTGTCCACCGTCAGCCTTGGCCGGAATGCAGGGAGTCTCGAGCGGTCGGCAGCACAGGATGCTGAAATCCTGCCCGGCGCGTTGAAATTCATTTGCAGAGTAGGTTAAGATATGGGTCATGCCCGGAGCTGCTAAGGGTTCGGGACGATTACAGCATGCGGTGTTGGATTCGTAAATGACCCAACGTGGTCAAGCCAACACCACTCGGAGCGTCGAGTTGCGACGCATAGTTTTTTTGAGGAAGTGGGAAGACTGATGGCAGAAGGTACGATCAAACGGCTGACGGACAAGGGTTTTGGATTCATCGACGCGGGAACTGGCAACGACCTGTTCTTCCACATGTCGAACGTCGAAGGCGTCAGCTACGACGAATTGCAAGAGGGACAACGGGTGGAATTCACTGAATCCTCCGGTCCCAAGGGTCCACGAGCGGAAAGCGTCCGCCTGATCTGACAACGGACGGTATCCCCACCGTCACAGCATCACTTTGCTGATGCGTTTATCAACCGAGGCTCCACTCGTGGGGCCTCGGTTTTTTTTTCGCGTCCTGGTGTGGCTGCTATGAGGTAGTGCGTTCCTCTCGGTGGTGGTGACAGCGCACATATGCTGCTTTCGGTCGCACGTTGTCTTCACCCCAGGTTTTTTGAACGAGGGAGCAAGCAGTGTTTGAAAGAACCTCCGCCGGTTGGAATCTCTCCAAACAGAGCTGGCAGGTACTGAAACTCGACAAAGAATTGATTCTTTTCCCGCTCCTCAGCGGGATTGCCTGCCTGCTGG
>CAZITS010000596.1:0-4263 GCA_964542185.1 uncultured Pirellulaceae bacterium | reverse complement strand
CCCAGCCAATCGCCCGCATTGCCGGCCACCGCGATTCGACCGCCAGTCATTTCACTCCCCACGTGACGACCTGCGTCTCCATCAATATAAATCCTGCCACGCTCCATCTTGGCACCCACCCAATGCACACCGGACAACTCGCCCTCCAACCGGATCGATTCGTCGGATGCATCCCCAGAAACCGCAAAAAAATCCCCCAAGGACACTTTGCGGTTTCCCTGATAAATCTCCCAGGACCGGATTTCGTCGAGAGTCTTGCCACGTAATGCCTGCGGCGTTACTCCCTCGATTTCAACGGGTACGGGACCTGGCGAGCGGTAGGAAAGTACTAGCGTCATTGGTTGATCCAAATGGGGGATTCCTTAGATTTGAGAAGTATAACGCAGGGCAATACGTTGTTTACAGCTGGGTGCCAATGAACAAATCCAAGATTGAACGCCTCAAAACAGGAGGCCTTGTCCTTTGTGGCGGTCGTAGCCGCAGGATGGGACTGGACAAAGCCAGTTTGCCTTTCGGTCCAGAGACCATGTTGAGCCGGGTCGTGCGCAAACTCTCTGAAGTCGTTTCACCTATTGTCGTCGTTGCAGCCAAAGACCAAACGCTTCCCGAACTCCCCAAGTCAGTACTTGTTGCCCGTGACTTGGAGGCCGACCGTGGTCCACTGCAGGGTCTATTTGCGGGGATGAGTTGTCTCCAGGGATCTGTCGACGCGTTATTCGCAACTAGTTGCGACGTGCCACTACTCATTCCGGATTTCGTCCAGCGACTGATAACATTACTCGGCACCCATGACGTTGTGGTTCCCGTAGAGACGAAATACCACCATCCATTGGCTGCCGTGTACCACATCCGCATCATTGAGCAAATTCAAGAGTTGCTGAACTCCAATCGTTTGAGGCCCGTTCATCTCTATGAGCAAGTCCACACTCGGCGAATCGACGTACAAGACATGCGTTCGGTCGATCCACATCTGAGCACACTAGCCAACCTCAATCGTCCAGAAGAATACCTTGCTGCCGTCCAATCCGCTGGATTCTCTGTTCCGCCTGACGTCTACTCCGCACTGCAAAATACCAATGATGATGCCTGACCACACAATCGGTTTGATCGGAATTGGCTTGCTGGGTACCGCAATGGCCGAGCGGTTGCGGCATTCCGGGATGCAGGTCCTTGGATACGACATTGCAGATACGCGGTGTCAAGAACTGGGCTCATCAGGCGGTCGAGTTGCTCAATCCGCAGCACAAGTTGCGGAAGAGTGCCCTTTTGTTCTGCTCAGCTTGCCACACTCGGGATCCGTATGTGAGGTGGTCGCTGAGTTGCCCATCCAGAAAATGCGGAACCACATCATTATCGACACCACCACCGGAGATCCCGCTACCAGCTCCCAGCTCGCCGAATCCCTCGAATCCTCAGGCATCGGGTATGTCGATGCAACAGTTGCCGGGTCAAGCGAACAAGCGCGACGCGGTGACATCGTTGTCATGGCGGGAGGCAAACCTGAAATCGTCGAAAAGTCGCGTTGGTTGCTCGATCAGCTTGCCGCGAACGTCTTCGAGATCGGCCCGGCCGGCAGCGGTGCCCGCATGAAACTCGTCGTCAACCTGGTACTTGGACTCAATCGCGCCGTCCTGGCTGAGGGAATCTCTTTAGCAGAACGCTGCGGCCTGGATACCAATATGGCATTAGAAGTCCTCAAGGCGGGAGCCGCCTATTCCGCCGCCATGGACACTAAAGGCGAGAAAATGGTCAATGGTGACTTTTCCCCTCAGGCAAGACTGGCGCAGCATCTCAAAGATGTCGATCTGATTCTCCAGTTGGCCGCCCAGTCGAAACTGACGGCCCCCCTCTCGGAAACGCACCGATTGTTACTCCAGAAAGCGGTCGAGCAAGGATATGGAGACGCCGACAATAGCGCAGTCATCCGTGCCTATCGCGATGCCTGAAATAAGCCAATGCACCGTTGCCGGAAAACAACATTTGTTTTCTTCCGACCGTCCCAGTTAGACGCCGATTCCAGAAAATGGCAACAGCAAGCATCAACCCCAGCCAACAGGTCCAGGTGCTTGCTTGAGCCCCAGACAGGCTACCTGGATTCACGAACTCAGTTACCGTAAGTTGATCTATAACCCGCTCAGAGGGAACAACACCCTTCACCACTGGTCGCCTATTCGCCGTGACGAAACAATTCTACACAAACCTGCTGTGGGCCACCGCCTATGGAATCTTCCTGGCTATCGCCGTGGGAGCTCTATTCTGGGTGCGCAGTAACGTTGCTCAACAATTCCAGGATGCTCAATCCCAATCAGACTGGGATCAGTGGCGCCAAGAGGCAGCCCGCCAGTCAGAGGGCAAAGGACCCGTTCAACGACGAGTTCCCCAAAGCAGACAACCGCCCATTGTGGTGTTAATGGGCCAGCATTTTGCGGTATGCGTTGCCGCCGTAGCGACTCTGGGTTCTGCACTATTTGGAACATTGATGTTTCTTATTCGTGGTGCCTGGGCAGATACAACCGCCGCCCCGTACCAGGACCCGGATCCGGTCTCCGGTCCGCCCGACACCGATTCCAGCGTGTGAACGCACACAATTCGAGATTTCGGTAAGAAGACAAGCGATGTTATGAGCGGCCCACAGACCTCTTCAGTGGAAACCCAATCCACACCACAACTGCCCGTCAGAATCACCTGCTGGCCAGCCCGTCAAAAGCCGGTTTGGAGCGCCGTCGTCGCCGTACTTTTCGCTTGCGCCGGATCGCTCGCTGGGAAGATTTCTGAAAGCCCCTTGATGGGACTATTGGCCGCAAGTGCACTGGTCCTGTCAACCTGGAGAAGGTGGGTTCCGATCACGTTCGAAATCAGTCGAACCGGTGTTGAACGCGTCATTCTGGGGAGAAAATTCCGTTGCACCTGGCAACAAGTCGGACGTTACGAAGTGCGTCCCAACGGAATCTGGCTGCTCCCCGAAGCTGAGCCAACCCCGGGTGAATTTTTTTGCGGGTTGTTCATCGAAATTGACGCGCCCAAAGAATCTCTGGTCAACACAATCGATCACTGTTTTCGAACGCGGTATTCGTCGGAAAGTAGCTTTATTCTTCCGCGCGCACATTGAGCCCAGCGCAGGCCACAATAGACGCTACAGATTAGCGTAATTCTCTTTTCAACCTGATGAAATCTGACCCGAACTTTCGTACGCAGTACCGCTGAGAAGCCTTCCACTTGTTGCCAGACGAGCGAGTTTCTTCGACAATTGAACGTTGGAATTCTTCTTCTCTTCCCCAGAAACACTCCTATGCCCACTCCAGACACGAACTCGGTCACGGAACGTATCGCAGTAGCCCAAACCACTGAAGAGCGGTTTCTCCGGCAGATTTTCATCCGGGCACAGATGACCGACTTTGTTCGTGATCCACTCTTGATGGCGCGCTCCGATGGGATGCACTACTGGGACGTCAAAGGAAAACAATACCTTGACGGATTGTCCGGAATTTACGTCGCCAACGTGGGACACAATAATCGACGTGTTATTAACGCTGTCCGTGAACAGCTGGATCAAATGGCATTTGCACCGGTCATGCACGGTTCCAACCCCGTCGCCGTTCAACTTGCCAACCGCCTGGTCGATCTCGCACCTGGTGACCTGTCTGCTGTAAAATTTGCCTCCGGAGGTTCCGAAACCACGGAAGCGGCAATCAAGATGGCTCGCCAATTCCATCACCTTCAGGGCCGCAGCAAAAAATACAAAATCATCTCCCGCTACGAATCCTGGCATGGGTCGACAACCGGTTCCCTCTCAGCGTCTGGACTCACCTCCCGACGCAGTCTCCACGAACCACTAGCTCCAGGATTCATTCACGTCTTTCCACCTACCTGTTACCGCTGCCCCTTCGGAAAAAATTATTCCGATTGTGACGTCACCTGCGGGACCCTGATTGAAAGTGTGATTGAAATGGAAGGTCCCGATACGGTAGCAGCCATCATGGTGGAACCGATCGGACATACCGGCGGCATCATTGATCCACCGGAAGAATATCTTCCCCTGTTGCGCGAGATTTGCGATCGCCATAACGTGCTGCTGATCTTCGATGAAATCATCAATGGAATGGGCCGTACTGGAGAAATGTTCGCTGCCGATACATTCGGTGTTGTTCCTGATCTGCTCTGCCTGGGGAAAGGACTCAGTGGCGGTTACGCTCCAGTGGCAGCCCTCCTCGCGCGAAAACACGTCGCCGATGCGTTCTGGGGGGACTCCGCAGTGAATCCAGG
>CAZITS010000595.1:0-4267 GCA_964542185.1 uncultured Pirellulaceae bacterium | reverse complement strand
TGCGGCTCTATATTGCCAGCCATTCCTGAGTGAAGTTGCACGTCGTCCAGACAGCCTTCTTGTGAAACGGGCTGGGGATCACCCGTCCGTTTTTTCGAATCCGGGAAGTCTTTCCAGCGGAATTGGAATTCCCTTGAGAATTCCTTCCACGACAAGCGAACTGCCGACGATGCCCTGGAATCGTGACACCAACATCCGGCCCCGTCTCGCCTTGACCAGTTCGCACATCAGGATCAGCCGGTCTCCGGGAATCACAGGATCGCGAAACCGAACGTCTTCCAGCCCACCAAACCCAACCATTGGAGAACCCAGCACGTCGTTTTTTTGCGCAAAATAGGAACTCAATTGGGCAGCGGCTTCGAGCATTACCACACCCGGCATCAATGGCATTCCAGGCATATGGCCGCGAATCCAGAATTCATCGTTGGTGATGTCTTTGTACCCGACACACCGGGCGC
The DNA here is from genome assembly GCA_964542185.1 of uncultured Pirellulaceae bacterium. GTDB lineage: Bacteria > Planctomycetota > Planctomycetia > Pirellulales > Pirellulaceae > UBA9264. The sequence continues at coordinate 3,809 of CAZITS010000595.1, read as the reverse complement.
CTTCGACGTCTTCGTAGACAACGGCTGTCAATTGCTCCATTTCGAAGCGTTGAGGATTGACGCCGCGGATCGCATTCACGTCGGCAATTACGTTGTCGAAATCGACAAGTGATAAATCAACAATCAGTGATCTTGGCACCGACAACGTCCCTCAATACTCTGCTCCCACAAGGTGGAACAGCGCGAAACACTCTATGCCCTGGCAGGACAGGCGAGCTAGGTCTTGATCTTCTTGCGTTTTAGCTTGCGGGCCTTTGCACTGGCCGGACGGCGACCATGATTCGCTTTTTTCAGCTTGCGCTGTGGCTTTGCCATTGGAAAACTCCTGCCGCGGAAAAACTTTTGCGCCAAGTAACTACGTTACCCCGATTTGTGCTCGCTGAGAAGGTCGCTGGACTGAAAAAGTGGGTGAGAAAATCTCCACACCTCTCTCGGAGAGGTGTGCTTTCTGGGGCCGGGCTCCTCGGATGCCTGCTTTCGATAGCCAGGATGGCCAGTTTTGCGTCAATACTGGACAGGGGGGCGGCTGGTGGGGAACGCTGTGGCGAATCAGGTTGTCTCCAGCGAAGACCATGCACCTCAGTCAGCACAGGAGCTAATGCGTTTCTGATGCGTACCAGCAGGGCTTGCTCGGGTAGAACGAATTGGCGAAGAAAGCTGGGGCGTCAGGGAAGTTCAGGAAAGCGAATGGCGTTGACCACTGCGCCGCTTTCACTAGAATGCTCGGGCTCGACTCGTTTCTTGGTTTGTGACCGCGCAGGCTGCTGTTGCAAACCGGCCACCGGAGACGAGCCGTGTCACAGCCGTATTCATGCCTGAACGACTAGCCGCCGGAAAAATTGCTACCCGGGCTTTGAAAACTTGATGCAGAATTCACCTCGTCGCAACAAACTTCAGCGTATTGCAGATCTCGGAATTGATCCCTGGGGGGGCCGCTTCGACAATCGGTCGCTGATAGGGGATATCTGTGAACGCGCTGGCGAGGTGTGTTATCAGACGGATCAGCAGTCGGTTGCAATACCTCCTCTGCAACAGGAGGAGTCCGTCGATGCCAAGAGCGGCCGGATAATCACTACCTGGATGACAGAAGCGTCTCCAGAAACGCCCTCGTTGTCGTTTCGAGAGTGGCTTGGTCAACAAGGAAAGGGCGCATTTGTTGGACCACAAGTGCGCGCTGCTGGACGGATTGTATTGCAGCGTGACAAAGGAAAACTGCAGTTTTTGGACATCCAGGACTGGACTGGAAAAATCCAGTTGTTTGTCGGGAGGTCACAGGTAGGTGAAGATAATTGGGAGTTGATTCAATGTCTTGACCTGGGGGATTTTGTCGGAGTTGATGGGCAGTTACGGCGTACAAAAATGGGAGAGCTGTCTATTTTTGTGGAGCGTTTGCATTTCCTGGGAAAATCGCTTGAACCGCCTCCGGAAAAGTTTCACGGTTTGGTCGATCCCGAGTTGCGCCAACGGATGCGTTATCTCGATTTGACCTATAGCGAGGGCGTCCTGCCACGTTTCCTTGATCGCACTCGAGTTGTTCAGTCGATTCGATCGTCGCTGGCGGCGGATGGATTCGTCGAAATCGAAGGTCCCACTCTGCACGCAATCGCGGGTGGGGCAGCTGCGCGGCCTTTCACGACTCACCACAATGCGTTGGATATTGATCTGTTCATGCGTATTGCGCTGGAGTTACACCTGAAGCGGCTGCTGGTCGGTGGGATGGAGCGGGTCTTTGAATTGGGGCGCGTTTACCGTAATGAGGGAATCAGTCCGAAACACAACCCTGAATTTACGATGCTTGAGGTGTACCAGGCCTTTGGCGACTACCAGTCGATGATGGATTTGACGGAACGAATCTTCATTGACGCCATCGATGTGCTAGATGGTAATTATCACCGTGCTTGGGGCAATGAAGAGATTGATTTTTCCCCACCATTTGCGAGGCAGACGTATGACGAGTTGTTTTCGCAGCATACTGGTGTCGACCCACAGGATGGAGAAGCGGTCAAGAGACTTGCGGCGAATCTAGGGTTCGATACTGCAGGGAAACACCCAGACGTTATCAAGAATGAAGTCTTTGAAGAGAAAGTAGAAGATGCCCTTGTGGGCCCCGTTTTCGTGATTGATTACCCGGCCAGTATTTGTCCGCTAACGAAACGCAAACGCGACAATCCAGATATTGCTGAACGGTTTGAACTGTTCATTCAGGGTATGGAAATCGCGAACGCGTACACTGAGCTCAACGACCCGGATCTCCAGGAAAAACTGTTCCAGACCCAACTCGCGGGAATGTCTGAAGAAGACTCCATGGCACGTATGGATCATGATTTCATCAGGTCTCTGCGTTATGGGATGCCGCCTGCAGGAGGGTTAGGGGTTGGGATTGACCGGATGATTATGCTGTTGACCAACACGCAGTCTATTCGGGACGTGATTTTATTTCCTTTGTTGCGTCCCGAGGCCGCTCAGTCAGAAGTGCGGTCGACAACGAACGGTAGTCCCGCAGACACCGAACCAGGTAATTCAGAGGACGCTTGACGAACCATTGCCAAAGGATTGGCCATGTATAAATTGCTTCTTTCCTGGAGATATCTGCGTACGCGCTACATTGCGTTAGCCTCGATTGTTAGTGTCACACTCGGGGTTGCGACTTTGGTAGTAGTTAATAGCGTGATGTCTGGATTTGCGCATGAAATGCATGCGCGTCTGCACGGTATTCTTTCGGATATAGTCGTTGAGAGCTACGAAACAGCGGGCATGCCAGACGCGACCTGGCACATGGAGAAAATCCGTTCGATTGTGGGTGCTGACCTGGAGGCGATCACGGCAGTGGTACATGTGCCGGCGATGGTTAATATTCCGGTGCCAAATGGCCGATCTGTGACGCGTCCGATCAATCTGGTGGGAGTCGATGAAAAGACGTATGCACAGGTATGTGAGTTCAGCCCACATTTGTTGCATCCAGAAAACCGGAAACAACTCAGTTTTTTGCTGCGTAGTGGTGGGTACGCTCCGGGGCGCGCAGCCTTTCCGCCATCTGGTTGGCAGCACCGGCGCAACCGAGTCCGCATCGAACGCGACATTCAGAGGCACCTGCAACCCTCTGTAGCGGCGGAGTCGAAGGCCGGACACGAATTGGGTGCTGCCGACCCACAGCGGACAATTGGGCGCTCGGCTGATTTTGATCCTCTGAGTGTGACGCTCCCACAATCATCGCCGTCGTTACCCGGGTCAGGTCGTTTTGACCAACCATTGGGACAAAACGACGACGATGTGGTTCAGGATGATGTTGCGCCAACGCAGCTTGCTGATTCTCAGGTCGCAGACCCGTTTGGGAATGTCCCTGTCAACTCAAATGGAGCAGTTTTTGATCCAGTCAAACATCAGCACACAGGCGTAGTATTGGGGATCGCGATTGCCAGTACACGTCATCGTGATGCCGATGGCCAGGTTCGGGATTACTACTATTGTCTTCCTGGAGACGATGTGCAGATAACGTTTCCCAATGCAAGTCAAAAACCAACTGCAGTATTTGATTGGTTTACGGTAGTAGACATGTACGAAAGCCAAATGAGTGAATACGATTCAACGTTCGCTTTCGTACCGTTGCGGAAGCTGCAAGAAATGCGAGGTATGTTTGATCCAGAGCAAGGAATTTACGGAGTTTCGTCGATCCAGCTTAAGGTGCGCGAGGGTGCCAATCTGAATGCGATTCGCGACAAGCTTCGTGAACAATTTCCCGCAACCACATATCCCTACAGCATTCAGACATGGCGTGACCTGCAGGGCCCTTTGCTGGCCGCTGTGCAACT
>CAZITS010000594.1:2444-4272 GCA_964542185.1 uncultured Pirellulaceae bacterium | reverse complement strand
AGACAGGACCGCCACTGCGCATTCGTCAACGCCGTGAGAGGAGTGAACGCGACGAGGTCATTGAACGCCTCAATGAAGCCGTACAGAACGATGCACCCCAACAGTACGAACTTCCGGATATAAAGCTGCTGAGCGAATCCGATGACATCTGCTTTGCAGAACAAGAGCAGGAAGTACGTCGTAATGCACGAACTCTGGAAAAGACCTTTGCCGACTTTGGTTTCAAGGTTAAGGTCGTGGAAATCGAAACCGGACCGGTGATTGCCCAATACGAAGTGCAGCTGGAAGCCGGCCTGCGGCTCTCCAAGATTACCGGGCTGGCCGACGACCTGGCGATTGCGCTGCGCGTCCCCAGTGTACGAATTGTCGCACCCATTCCAGGAAAAAACACCGTCGGCATTGAAGTGCCCAACGAAACACGGCAAATCGTCCGACTTCGCGACGTGATGGAAGAAGTCGACGGACGCGTCAACAAAATGCGAATCCCCATCTTCCTGGGTAAAGACGTCTCGGGGAACCCATTAACCGTCGATCTGTCCACGCTACCGCATCTATTGATTGCCGGGCGTACCGGGACCGGTAAGAGTGTCTGTCTCAATGCGATCATTTCGTCAATCCTGATGACACGGCAACCGGATGAAGTACGAATGCTGATGATCGACCCCAAAATGGTCGAACTCTGCGGCTATGGACGGTTACCACACTTGATGCACCCCGTCGTCACGGACATGCGGAAAGCGGAGGCTATTCTGGCCTGGGCTGTCGACAAAATGGAAGAGCGTTACGCACTCTTGGCCCAAGCGGGTGTTCGCCATATCACCAGCTACAACCAACTTGGTAAAGAAGAACTCCAGAAGCGGCTGGCTGCCGAAAGTGGAGAAGCTGAGGATGTTCCCGAACACTTGCCGTTTATCGTAATCGTCGCGGACGAAATTGCCGACCTGATGATGACTGCCGGTAAAGAAGTCGAGCAGCACATTATCCGGCTGGCTCAGAAGAGTCGGGCAGTTGGAATTCACTTGATCCTGGCGACTCAGAAACCGACGGTTGATGTGATCACCGGACTCATCAAATCCAATCTTCCGGCACGGATTTCATTTCAAGTCGCCAGCCGCACTGACAGTCGTGTCGTGCTCGACGAAATGGGTGCGGAAAAACTGCTCGGCAACGGTGACATGCTGTTTCTCTGGCCGGGGACGAGCAATATGTTGCGCGGCCAGGGAACCTATCTCAGCGACGATGAAATCAATGCCGTTGTCGAACGTTCCAGTCAACACCGTCAAGAGTTCGTCGATGAACTTGTCAATCTCAAGGTCGAAGAGGCTGACGGGGAAGACCGCGGGCCGCTGAAAAAGCGTGACGACCTGTACGAAAGCGCCGTGGACATCGTGGTTCGTGAAGGACGTGGTAGTTGCTCGTTGCTACAACGCGCCCTGGGGGTCGGTTACGGTCGTGCCGCACGGCTTATTGACTTCATGGCGGAAGACAATATCGTCGGCCCGTACGCCGGGTCCCAGGCACGCGAAGTGATGATTTCGCTGGCCGAATGGGAAACCATGCAAGGTGAAACCACCAGCGAAGATGATACCGCTGCAACCGATCGCTCGAATCAGATCCCGCTGCCAGACCAAGAGAGTTTCGATGACACTCTGGAACCAGAACTGCGGGAAATCCGTTCGCTGACCCGGGCGAGTGATAAAGACGACAGCGACGGCGCTTTGGATCCAGACAGCGCAGCGGACAATCGCAGTGCCGCAGGCACTGCCGACGAGGAGTGGGAAACCGAAGAAGAAGACGGCGAGCAGTGGGAAACCGAAGAAGAAGCCGA
>CAZITS010000594.1:0-2344 GCA_964542185.1 uncultured Pirellulaceae bacterium | reverse complement strand
GCCGACGAGGAGTGGGAAACCGAAGAAGAAGACGGCGAGCAGTGGGAAACCGAAGAAGAAGACGGCGAGCAGTGGGAAACCACAGAAGAAGCCGACGAGAAGTGGAGCCATCAGAACGCAAAAGGTGCCCGCTGAGTCCCCACACCCGGTGACTCACCAGTACAACTCTGTACGCGCTGAGACTCCCGGGCCGCTGCCGACCGCGCCGTCAGATAACCGGCTACCAGGTCCAACCATCACGCAACTCGTCATTCACCACCGCCCCCATAGGCCACTCGCCGCGGTGTAATCGGATGATGCAGTCAGCTGCTTCGATTCCCATATCTACTTGCGACTTGGTGTCGTTCCCAGCGACGTGTGGACTACACACTACGTTCTCCAACTGGAACAACGGATTGGCTGCATCTGTAGGCTCCTGCTCGAAGACATCCAGCCCAGCGGCCCACAACGGTCCATTCTGCAGCGCTTCGATCAGATCGGCCTCCACATGTAATTTTCCACGGGCTGTGTTAATGAACACACTGTCCGGTTTCATCCGGGCAAACAACTCGGCGTTGAACATGCCTGTTGTCTCTTCGGTGACCGGGCAGTGCGCACTGAGAAAGTCCGCACGGGCCAACAGCGTGTCCAGATCAACCAGCTCGATTCCGTGCTGTTGGACAAATTCCTGGTCCGGATAGGATTCAACAGCAATCACAGTCATTCCCAGCGCCAGGCCGCGGACAGCAGTACTACGACCGATCCGCCCAAGCCCGACGATTCCCAGGGTCTGGCCGCGAATTGGCCGAGTCGGTTTCATCGGCCAGCGACCGGCGCGGGCTTCCCGATCGTTAAACAAAACTTCTTTGGCTACGGCAAAGATCAACGAGAGTGTCAGTTCCGCAACCGCCTCGTGATTTGCGGTGGGGGTAATCGTCACTGGAATTCCGAGGCGTGTCGCCGCCGGGATATCGACGCGATCGTATCCCACGCCGGACCGTGCAACCACGCGCAATTTGGGCAAAGCATCGAGGACATCCGGCGTCAGGATCTCGCCCCCGGCAATCACCGCGTCACACTCGCGGAGCACTTCCACTGTTGTTTCGGGGCCACACAAACCACGGGTAAACGTAGGGTCTTCCGGATAACGGATTTCAAACCCCGCTTCCAGGAGATGGTCGACGTACGGAGCTTTCTGGTGCAGCATCGCTTCCGGCGTGATCAAAACCACTGGCATATGAACTCTCTCCTGATTTGGTCAATGTGATCAGCAAAATATTCGCAGACAACAAAAGTGCCCGCGCTGTCAGTCTTCCGGCACTCCGACAAATCGGGACGGTAAACCAGTGGCCACTGGCCGAGCGGAGATGCTCGCCATCGGCAGTGTTCCGCCAACAACGCTGACGTACTGCCTGATTCACCCGTCGGGATCCTGCCTTAGCGATAACTCCGCTGACGCCAATGGGACACTAGAAAACTATTGTCTTTAGTTTGGCGATTTATTGACGGCTGAACACCCCACTCCTAGACTGACCAGCCAGGCCGCCGGTGCCCCAGCTCAACCAGTCCCAGATCACCTCTGCCGTAGAAACACCTGTGCATGAATACAGCAACTCGTCTCTCTGAATTGGGAATCACTCTGCCCGCAGCGCCTGGTGCAGTGGCAGCGTATGAGCCCTGGGTCCGCGTCGGCAATCTGCTGATCACTTCCGGACAATTACCATGGCAAGATGGCCAACTAGCCTACGCAGGCAAGTTGGGGGCAGAACTGGATGAAGAACAAGGTTACCAGGCGGCGCGGCTGTGCGCGATCAACGCAATGGCGCAATTGCAGGCTGCCGTGGGTGACCTCGATCGGATCAAACAGGTTGTTCGTCTTGAAGGTAATGTTCACAGCGCACCCGGGTTTCGTGGACATCCGCAGGTCCTGAACGGAGCTTCGGAATTGTTCAACGCCGTCTTTGCAGAACGCGGCAGACACACCCGCACTGCCCTGGGCATCAACGAAATGCCGTTGGATGCCGCTGTCCAATTGAGTGTCTTTGCCGAAGTCGAAGACGACTCCTGAACCACATTATTGCAACCAGCCGGAGGTCCTCCCGTGCAAACCAGTATCGCGCATTTCACCATTGCCACTCGCGATGTGGCTCAAACAGCTGCCTTTTTCACGCACACGCTAGGATGGCCTCCCATCGAACGGCCGGGCAACCTTGACCAGGCGGCAGCCTGGTTGCAGATTGCACCCGATCAGGAGCTGCACCTAATCCAAGTCGCTGATTTCGAACCGTCCCTTTACGAACGGGAATTCGGACGTCATTTTGCGATTCGTTTTCCGGAAAGTGAGTTCGACGAACTCAAGAAACGT
>CAZITS010000593.1:0-4274 GCA_964542185.1 uncultured Pirellulaceae bacterium | reverse complement strand
GGTTCCGGGACCTCCGGCCGATTTTGGCCTCTCTCCACAGGCTCCGGACAACGCGCGCCGTATCGCACTAGCCAAGTGGGTTACCGACAACCACAACCCCCTGTTTTCGCGGGTCATTGTCAACCGTCTCTGGCACTACCACTTTGGCACAGGGCTGGTCAGTACCCCCAACGACTTTGGCTACAACGGAGGTCGCCCCAGCCACCCCGAGTTACTCGATTGGCTGGCTTCCGAACTTGTCGCATCGAACTGGAGCCTGAAACATCTGCACCACCTGATTGTGACTTCTGCAACGTATCGCCAGGACTCGCTGTCCCGTCCCGAGTGTCTCCGCCGTGACTCCGACAACCGGCTTCTTTGGCGTCGTAGTCCGCAGCGACTGGAGGCGGAAGCGTTGCGTGACAGCATGCTCTGCGCTGCAGGTCAACTCAATCGCCAACTTGGAGGTCCTCCGTACCAGGACTTTACGACTTTCGTATCCAACAGCCAGTTTTATCGCATGACCGACCCGGTCGGCGTCCCATTCAACCGGCGTACGATTTATCGCACCTGGTTGCGTTCCGGCAGAAACCCTTTCCTGGATGCGTTTGACTGTCCCGACCCGGCCACCACGGCACCGCGCAGAGCGATCACAACCACTCCTGCCCAATCGCTTGCCTTACTGAACAACTCGTTTGTCTTGCGTATGGCCCGGCGTATGGCCGAACGAATCACCCGAGAAAGCGGCCCGCAACCCCGCCAACAGGCAGCCCGCGCGATCCTGCTGGTTTATTCCCGCATTGCAACTCAGGAAGATCTCGCCACTTCGGCCCGTTTTATCATGGAACACGGTCTCGCGGCATACTGTCGCGTGCTTTTCAATACCAATGAATTCCTCTACATCGATTAACGACCAGTCGGATCCGTCTCCACGCTCACAGGCGTACGGTATGCCAGATAAATCATTACACCGCAGAGACGTCCTCTCGTTTGCAACACGGGGGATCGGTGCATTGGCGCTCACCGACCTCCTGCTGCGTGATAGTCGCGCAGCAAAACAGGAGACACCCACCGAATCCCAGGTCAGCTGGCCCCATTTCCCGCCACGTGTGCGGCGCGTGATTCAAGTCGTTCTCTGCGGCGGACTCAGTCAGGTCGACTCCTTCGACTACAAACCCCTGCTGCATCGCTACCACGGCACTCCACTCGTCAGCCAGCGCCGACCAGATGTCTTCTTCGGCCAGGTAGGTCTGCTGCGGAAAAACGACTGGGTGTTTAAACAACGGGGACAAAGTGGTCTCTGGATCTCCGACCTGTTCCCACATCTGTCGCAAGTCGCTGACGAGTTGACCGTTATTAATTCGATGTATGCAGAAACCTCGAATCATACGCCCGCGACGTTTCAGCAGAACACCGGATTTCGACTCAATGGATTCCCCACCTGCGGCGCCTGGCTCAGCTACGGCATGGGAAGCGAGACTGACGAACTGCCGTCCTATATCGTCATTCCCGACTCCCGCGGCGTTCCCGCAGGTGGTTCGATTAACTGGTCCAACGGTTTCCTGTCAGCGCGACACCAAGGTGTCGTATTACGCGGTACTGGGCAACCGCTGGACGAGTTGTTCCCGGCAGAGCCGATCCGCCGCGAGACAGAATTGGCCAGTCGAGAACTGCTGGCCAACTTGAACCAGCGTCACTTGCAACAGCGAGGCACCAGCGATGCATTGCTGGCGCGGATGCGCAGTTATGAGTTGGCAGCAAGAATGCAAACCGCCGTACCTGTCGTCGCAGACCTGAACCGCGAAACCGCCCTGACCCAACGGCAATACGGACTCACCGCCAAAACCACCGCCGACTTCGGACGTTCCTGCCTGTTGGCACGGCGACTGGTCGAACGCGGAGTCCGATTTGTACAACTCTTTTCTGGAGGCGCCTTCGTCAGCCCCCGCATCAATTGGGATGGCCATGAAAACATGATCAAAAATCACGGGCGGGAAGCAGCCCGCATCGACCGCCCCTTGGCCGCACTGCTCCGCGACTTGCGTCAACGCGGCCTGCTGGATGACACACTTGTTCTGTTTACGTCCGAGTTCGGCCGCACCCCCTTTGCCCAGTCTGGCGCGAGCACGCTGGGAACGGGACGGGACCACAACCAGAACGGGTTTTCGGTGTGGCTGGCCGGGGCCGGACTGCGCGGCGGCATGAGCTACGGCAGCACGGACGATGTCGGCTGGAAATCAGTCGACCAGCGCGTCCACTGGCACGACTTCCATGCCACCGTCCTGCATCTCCTCGGAATCGACCACCGGCGTCTCACCTTCTACCACAACGGCATCCAACGGCGACTGACCAACGTGCACGGAAACGTGATCAAGACAATTCTCTCTTAATACCCGAACCGAATGTACTAAACTAATCACCCTGACTTGTTCCTGCGCTACCAGTGTCCCTGAAAACTCCCTGCGTCCCGCGCCGTCGCCATCCAAGATGGCCACCTGCTCTCTAACTCGAGGTTGCACCCCCATGTCACATCACAGACGACCTGCTGTCCACCTGCGCACAGCGCTGGCCTGGACGCTCTGCCTCTCTTGCATCACCCTGACCTCCCGCGCCGAGGAAGAACCCCAGCCTGACGCCGAGCCCGCCAAACAAAACGTACATTTACTCGCCATGCGTGGTGCCTATGCAGACCTGCCGCAATCGATGGGGCTCGATGTGACCTCCCTGCTGCAAGGACCGGTTAACCAGAAGCCTTTCTACCGCCTCTGCGAGTACGTCGACAAATTAGCTGACGGGAAAACACACCAATACCTTGTGCTGGATCTTTCGGATCCGACCTTAGCCATGAACATGGCCCAGCTGGACGAATTCACACGGCGCGTCGAACGCTTCAAAAAGTCAGGAAAAAAAACGATCGCGTGGCTGGAAGACGCCTCCACAGTAGCATTGGCAATCGCCGCGTCCTGCGACGAAGTCTTGATGGCCGATTTTGGTGGAATTGACATGCCCTCACTGGCCATGCAAAGCATGTACTACAAGGACGCCTTCGACCTGCTGGGAATTCAGGCATCGGTGGTCCGCGCAGGAAATTTCAAGGGAGCGGTAGAACCTTACACACAATCGGTCATGAGCGCTCACTTGCGCGAACATTACCTGCAAATGTTACAGCGCATTAACGATGGTGTCGTAGCCAAGATTGCGGTCGGCCGTGGACTTGAGAAAGAACTCATCCGTCGACTCCAGAAGCAGCGAATCGTGCTACCTGAAGAGGCCTTGGCCGCGGGCCTGGTCGACGACCTGGCACCTTACGGCAGCTTGAGAACAACTCTATCGGAGCGTATCCCTGGAGAGCTCGTCTGGTCAAGTCCGGCGACCAAACCACAGCGTTCCGTTTCGCTTTTCGAGCTGATGGGGAGCCTGATGTCAGGCCCGAAAACAGCCACTCGAACGCGGGGCTCCGTCATCGCAGTCTTGCATCTGAGCGGTAACATCATTTCCGGAAGAAATGCCAGCGGCGGTTCGATTGTCTCTGGCGCCACTGTCAAGACGATCCAGTCACTGATCGACGATGACACCATCAAGGCCGTCGTTATTCGCATCAACTCACCAGGGGGGAGTGCTACCGCCAGTGAAGTCATCCGTAACGCCCTGGAGAAACTGGTCGCGGCCAAGCCCACCGTGGTTTCCATGGGAGACACCGCGGCTTCTGGTGGCTATTGGATCAGTTGCATCGGCGTCCCGGTTTACGCTGAGTCAGGAACCATTACTGGTTCCATTGGAGTGTTCTCGATGAAGCTGAGTGGCGGGGCGCTGTTGCGACGTGTGGGAGTTCACATCGAATCTCTCACACTCGACGACTCCGCCGGCATGTTCTCACTGGATCGCACCTGGTCCGTTGACGAAAAAGCAGCGCTTGAGAAAACGATCGATAGCGTCTACGGGCGATTCCTGGCGCTGGTCTCCAAAGCCCGCAACCTGCCGATCGACAAAGTTCGCGAACTCGCAGGTGGTCGTGTCTGGTCTGGAAGCCAGGCGCGGGAACTCGGCCTGGTCGATCACTTGGGCGGTGTCGACGATTGCCTCACCTACCTGGCGGAAAAAGCCGAGCTCGACAAATACACTGTCGTACACAGGCCGCTGGCCAGTACCGGACTTAACCTGATGGAACTGCTAGGGAGTGGCGGGGGAGATGAAATTCTCAGTGGCTTGGGTAGCCGTCAACTCCGCGCGTTAGCAGCCCGTGGCCTGCAACTCAACCAGTTACGATTGCTACTCGACGACGCCGAGCGCGCCGG
>CAZITS010000592.1:0-4282 GCA_964542185.1 uncultured Pirellulaceae bacterium | reverse complement strand
AAGCCGCCACCGAGTCGACGATAATGACATCAACTGCGTTGGATTTGACAAGCATCTCGGTAATCTGCATGGCTTCTTCACCATGATTCGGTTGACTCACCAGTAGCGTATCCAGCTCGACGCCCAGTTTCTTGCCCCACGTTGGATCGAACGCATGTTCGGCGTCGATCATCGCCGCAATACCACCTTGTTTTTGGGCTTCCGCCGCCACATGTAAGGCCAGAGTGGTTTTGCCGCTCGATTCGGGGCCAAAGACTTCAATGACGCGGCCGCGCGGAATCCCTTGGCCGCCCAGGCCTAAATCGAGCGAGAGACTGCCGGTGCGAATCCCCTCAATCGCCCGCCGTTTATCGCTCCCCAACGGCATGATGGAACCTTCACCAAACTGCTTTTCAATTTGCTGAACAGCCGTTTTCAGGTTCGGATTGGCCTCGATCACTGCCGCCGATTTCTTGGAGGCTTTGTCGGGTTTTGCAGATTTAGCAGATTTAGCAGAACTTGATTTCTTGGCCATGCGCTTGGTCTTCTCCGCCGTGATCATCGATTCACTCCTTTGTCAAAACCAGTTCCGCTGAGACAAGCGACCGATTCCCCATTTCCCAGCCATAGTGAACAAGTGAATACTATATCGCTCTGGGGTCGTTGAAACAAGTTCAACTTGTTACCCCCATCATCGCGTCCCGCTGGACACCTCTGGTCACACCGGGAAGCCTTTTTTAGCTCTTTCGGGTTTTTCCTGGCCCATCTGGCCGCACCTGGCGGCGGTGGGCCTGCCGCTGACCTAGGACCGTCGGCAGGCTTCCGATAGAATCCGCCGCCCCCAAAAAGAACCGGTCGACAAGGAGAATCCGTTGAACCAGTACTCCCGGGTTTGCTTCGCAGCAGCCACAGTGGCCTGTCTTCTCACCCTCAATACCAGGGCAAACCCGCCCGTCGCCAGTCCAGAGTTGCTACCAGACGCTGAACTGACAGATGTGTTTTTCCTTGATCCCGAACAGGGATTTGCCGTGGGTGATCGGGGTGTCATCTGGATGACGGTGGACGGTGGTCAAAGTTGGCAATGGACTCGTTCACCCGTCAGTTGTCGTTTGGAATCCATTCACTTTATCGATAGCCGCAACGGCTGGATTGTCGGTGGCCATTCGCATCCCTATACCCACAAAAGCACAGCTGTCATTCTTCGTACCCGGGACGGTGGCAAGCGCTGGTCCGCGATCAGCGGCTTATTACTCCCTGCACTCAAACAAGTCTATTTTTCTGACGCCAAAACAGGATGGGTGATCGGCAACGCTTCAGCGATGTTTCCGTCCGGGATTTTTCGTACACAAGATGGCGGACGTAGCTGGTCCGCGGTCGCCGGTCCACGTAGTGGGGGTTGGCTAACCGGGCACTTCGGATGGCACGACAGAGGCATCGTGGCCGGTCACGACGGGGCGTTAGCAAAGATTATGGCTGCGCGCAGCGAGCCGTTACGAACAGCCAGCGTGGGCCCCCGTCATCTACGCCGCCTGGCCTTCAATGATACCCGCCGAGGCTGGCTCATCGGTGATGGCGGTTTAGTTCTACGAACCGAAGACGCCGGAGAACATTGGAATTCAATGGGAGAGGGCCTGCCTGCTGGAATTGCCCGTCAACTCGATTTTCGCGCAATGGCTACATTTGGCGAGCACGTCTGGATCGCCGGCTCGCCAGGAACCCGCGTCCTGCATTCTCAAGATGGCGGTGAACACTGGGATATTTATCCGACCGGTCAGGCGATCCCCCTCCGTGCCATCACGTTTCATGATGAATATCGTGGCTGGGCCGTCGGTGCACTGGGCACCATTCTGGCAACACGTGATGGTGGAAAAACCTGGCAACGTCAGGCCAGCGGTGGTGATCGCGCCGCACTGCTAGGACTGTTTGGGGAACCAAACCAGATCTGCTGGGAACTGTTTGCTTCTCTGTCCGGAGATGAGGGATACCTGGGTGTGGTGGAATTACTGCATCGAATGCGTATCGAGGGAGCAGCGCCAAACGAGTGTTCCTGGGACGAACGGGCGCATCGTGGACTCGTTGCAGTAGGTGCCTCCGGTGCCGATTTCACCTGGCGATTTCCGGTACGCCAAAGAGGACTCAAATTGACGGCGACACAAATTCAAGAAGGGTGGAACGCCGTGAACGATGGGCAGGCCGGAGATTACCTGCTGGAGCATCTGGTGAAAAAGATTCGACAATGGAAACCGTCCGTGGTGGTTACCGAACCTGCCAGTCCTGCTGGCGCGAATCCATCGTCCCATCTGACCAATCAGTTTGTTCTGGAAGCTGTCTCACGCTCCAGTGATCCACTCTTTTATCCAGACCAATTGACTGCGCTGGGGCTGGAAACCTGGGAAGTACTCAAAGTCTACTGCACGGTCCCCGCAGGCGAACCTGCCACCATTGATCTGAATACGTCACAACTGGGTCCCCGGTTAGGGTGTTCGTTTGCTGAATGCGCCAGCGCCGGCCAAGGCCAAATTGAATCAGAATACCGCCCTGCGCCCGTACGGCGCGGCTTTCGACTGCTCGTCAACCAGCTTCCAGGAAAACTAGGCCGTCAGGGATTTTTCAGCGGCATTCCCTTGCGAGTCGGCGGATCGGCCCGGCGGGAAATGGGCCCCATTCAAGGGGATTTGCAACAACTCGCCCGCGCCGCCCAGCGTCGACGTAACCTCCAGCAGATGATTGATCGAATCGACAACGATCCGACCACGGGCGCCGCCTGGATTGGCCAGGCCAATGACCTGACTCGTGGCCTGTCACGCTCCGCAGCCGGTAAAATCCTTTCCCAACTGGCCGCCGGTTACCATCGTTCCAATCGCTCGGATCTGGCAGGAGAAGTCTACGAACTTCTGCTGCAGCGTTACCCGAACCACGCACTCAGTGAAGCGGCCGCCATCTGGTTGATCCAATACTACAGTAGCAGTGAAGTGGGCTGGCGATTACGACGCAAAACTCGATTCCGTGTTCAACAAGCAGGTGGCACCAGGGTCGCATTGCCAGGCTCGGAAGTACAACCGGCTGGTTACCTCGAACTCGAGGAGTCCCAGCCCGTGCAAACCACCAGCGCGGGTACCGCCGCGATCGGATTAAAACCACACGAACGTGCAGGACGCGCGGCTGCGATCGGACGACTGCTGGAACGAACCAATCCCGGATTGTTTGCCGAACCGGCCGTGCGGTTTCCGTTGGCTGCCGCTTACCGGATTCAAGGTTTATCTCGCGACGCCGAACGCTATTTTCACGCCTTGACCCAGCCCGGTGTGGACCCGCACTGGCAAGCCTGTGGACTCGGAGAACTATGGCTTAAACACGCCACAGGTCTGCCGCCAAAAGCACTGCTGACTTGCTCACGGGCACAACAGAAACCGCGCCTGGACGGAATCCTCAACGACCCGATTTGGAATGCCACGACCGCCGCCCCGTTATCGAGCGCCCAACACGATGATCACGATTGGCCGTGCGTGGTCCTGGCGGCACAAGATCGAGAATACCTGTACCTGGCAATTAGTGCGCAAAAACCCAGGTTCTCCGCCAACCCCATCAATAACCGAGCTCGACCCCGCGATGCCGATCTCTCTGCCCACGACCGGGTCGAGTTCTTGATTGACGTCGACCGTGATTTCGCCACCTACTTTCGACTGGTCGTCGACCACCGCGGCTGGAACCGTGAGTCCTGTTTCGGTGATTTGACCTGGAATCCGCGCTGGTTCGTAGCGGCTCGGGATGCAGAACGCGAATGGACCTGCGAAATCGCCATCCCACTTCACGAATTAACGCCACAGGCACCGCTAGGCCAGGACGCCTGGGCAATCGGCATTCAGCGCATCGTACCTCAGGCGGGTTTTCAATCCTGGACACAACCGGCCGACATCAAGATCCAGACACGGGGATTTGGCTTGATGGTGTTTGAATGATGACACACTGAATTGCATCAACCAGTGACCGCGCCGGCGTCTGCCATTCTCGCAGCAGCCACCCCCAGGTCAAACCACCATCACTACGGTTCCAGAGGCTCCAGAAACCAGCCCATCTGGAACACTTTTCGCGGTGCCAGGCGCGCGATTGGCTCGCCATTGATTTGTCCAATCGCCCAACCACAACTAAAGTCAAGCGGCGTCACCACGTTGCGATTGAAATACTTCTTCAGGGCTTCTAGCGCTTGGGCCTTGATACCGGTCGCATCGCTCGCTTCTGCGTACTGCAAACGACCAAGGGTAATCGCAGCCATAAATCGAACACGGTCAATCTCGACAAAGAG
>CAZITS010000591.1:0-4283 GCA_964542185.1 uncultured Pirellulaceae bacterium | reverse complement strand
GGCGCTGGTTCTCGGGTTCCTTTCTGTCGACTCCATAGTCGCGTAGTGTGCCTTCACTCTCGTTTGACAAATCGACAAGTTCAGGCGCTGCAGTTTGCATGCGAAACGCAAGTTCGTACGACGAAACACGATTGGCAATTTCGGGGTCCTGGGTTGCCTGCAAACGAATCTTATTGAGTGTCGTAATAGCTTGCAGCGATCGTTGCTGGTCTCCGGTAGCAACACCGGGAGGATTCGAGAGATTAAGGATGGGCTCTCCCTGATTGCGAAATACGGTACCGCGGTAGACAGAAGGGAGGAAACCACTGCTCCAGTTCGAGCTGCCACCGCTGGCACCGGCACCTGCCGACAGCACGACGTAGCCAGGCAGGTTCTCGGCCGGACTCCCCAGTCCGTAATTCATCCAGGCGCCGATACTTGGGCGCCCCAGGCGTCCAACACCAGTACTCATCATCAGCTGTGCAGGATGGTGATTGAATTCGTCCGTGTGCATACTGCGGACAACGGTAATGTCGTCCGCCGAGCGGCTGATCCAAGGAAGCAGATCGGAGAATTCAGTTCCGGATTCACCACATTGCGAGAATGTTCTCGGGCTACCTTTAAGTCTCGCTGTTTTCTTACTGATAAAGGCGAAGCGGGCACCTTCTCCAAGCGTGTCCGGTAGCGGTTCTCCATGGTGCTTGACCAATAAAGGTTTAGGGTCAAGCAGGTCGATCTGGCTAGGGGCACCTGCCAGAAACACAAAGATGCAGTGTTTGGCACGAGCCGAAAAGTGGCCAGGTCGCGGCGCAAGCAATGGTCGCGGCCGACTCTCGTTTGCCAACAGACCATCTTTTTCGAGATGGGTTCCGAGCGCCAGCGCGCCGATTCCACTAGCGGTCGAGGTAAGAAAATCTCGCCGAAGTAAATGCGCGTAATGGGGGTGCATTGTCGTCCTGCCTTCTGCTCTATTCGCGTGTTATGAATTCATCGAGATTCATCAAGGTGCGTGCGACGGCCGTATAGGCCGCCCAGCGAGCCGCTTCGTCGTTCGGGATATTTATCGTGTTGATGGTCTTCAGCGCGGCGTCCGTGTCTTGCTGATAACGCAGATACTGGGAATCGGCCAGTTCCAAGAGCACTGCGAACTCCTGCTCGGTGAGCACGCGGGAGAGGCACAAGTGTGCCGCGTGACGTACCCGTCGTTGCCGGGCTGCACGCGAGAAATCTCCAGGGGAAATGTCATCCAGCAATCGGCGCCCACAGGCGATGGCGGCTTCGACGAACACAGGATCGTTCCAGGTGGTGAGTGCTTGCAACGCGGTATTCGATCTCTCCCGGCGGGTACACGAAGTATTGGAGTCCGCGGCGTCGAACATGATTAATGCTGGGTAAGGAACTGTACGTTGGAAAAACGTGTACAGTCCGCGGCGGTATCGGTCGCCGCCGGTACTCACCTCCCAGGACAGAGACGTTTGAAACCCCAGTTTGACCAGATCTGCTGGTTGTGGTGGCCGTACGCTGGGACCACCGATGCGGCGATCCAGCAGGTTACTGGAAGCCAGGACAAGATCACGCACGATCTCCGCTTCGACACGTAAACGCGATTGTCGCGCCAATAGGCTGTTCTCCGGATCCCCCTTGAGGAGCTGTGGACTTGTACGCGAAGATTGACGGTAGGTGGCCGAAAAGAGGATGGACTTTTGCAGTTGTTTGATGCTCCAGTGATGGTCGTTGCGCAATCGCGTCGCCAGCCAGTCCAAAAGTGCGGGATGCGAGGGAGATGAACCTTGGGTTCCGAAATCGTCTTCGGTCGCTACCAGGCCACGTCCGAAAAACTGCTGCCAAAGTCGATTGGCGAGCACGCGAGCCGTGAGCGGATTGTCTTTTGCGACGAGCCATTGCGCCAGGTCGATTCGGTCAGCATGTGGTCCGCGTGGGACCAGTTTCTGTAATGTTGCTGGAACGCCCAGGCTTACCGGTTCGCCCGGATTGAGGAAGTCTCCGCGTACCAGTACGTGTGTTGCGCGGCGGCTGGTCGCTTCTTGAATCACTTGTGCCATGGCCTGTTCATCCGGATGCTTGGGCTTTGCGGCAGTCAGTGTGGCGACCTGTTTCAACAGCGGTTCCAGAGCGGGTTCCATGTATTTGTAGTAAGTCAACAAACGGAACTGCTCTTCGTCGGTGCGGCGAGCACGGCCTTTTTCGATGATCTCCAGGATTGCGGTATCGGGTGGCCCAACGGTCACGGGGGCCGGCGCGCTGGTAATGCCCAGGCGAAATTTTCCGAGGTTGTGATCCTCGTGACAGAAATGTTCCATCTGAATGGTAATCCGCGTCCCACCTGGAAAGCCCACGGACCGGGCCAGGTCAAAAATGGCGACGTGATCCCGGCCTGTTTGTGGGTGCACGGCCCAGCCATCATTGCGGCTATTTCCCAGTACGGATTGAATACTACGGCCCGCCTGTGAGAAATCAGCGCGGGCAGCCACAACACGAATTTCTTCTCGTTGGGCAGGATCTTTGATCGGTGCGACGAAGACCCGCAGCCCCGTCAACACAAAATTGCCATTGCTGGGCAATCCGGGACCCCGAACAGGTAGTCGCGAGTCCGCTAGTACTTGGAGGCGTACCGATGTGATTCCCTCACGTACGGTATTAGATTCGATGGTGTAGATGTCCGCCTTGTCGTTGCGTCCCTGAACAAACACGCTTTGGTCGGTAGCGACCGTAAGTTCCATACCGACGCTGGAACGGGCGGAGATAGGGTTGAGGGTTTCCCACTGGGCGATGCCCGATGCATGCCGCAGTCGTTCATCCCACTGAATCAGTTGGGGGCTGCTGTACTCAGCGATAGCGGATATCAGCGGATTGCGTTGTTGCTGGTAGTCTTCGAATCGCTGGCGGTAATTCGTGATTTGCTCGGGTAACGGGGCCGGCAGATTTGGTTCATCGAGACTGTTGAAGAACCCATAAAAGCTATAGTACTCGGCCTGGCTGATGGGGTCGTATTTATGGTCGTGGCACTGGCAACAACCGAGCGTCATACCAAGCCAGACTTTACCGACGGTATTTGTGCGGTCGACGGTGCGTTTGACACGATCTTCTTCCTTGTTTGTGCCGCCTTCTCGATTGACCAAAGTATTGCGGTGGAATCCGGTAGCGATTCGTTGATCCAAAGTTGCATCGGGGAGCAGGTCGCCAGCGATTTGATAGAGTGTAAAACGGTCGAACGGCATGTCTGCATTCAGTGTGTCGATCACCCACTGGCGCCAGCGCCAAGCGAAGGGGCGTGGCCTATCTGACTCGTAGCCTTCACTATCTGCGTAACGCGCGATATCCAGCCAATGTCTTCCCCAACGCTCTCCATAGTGAGGTGACGCTAGCAGCCGGTCGGCTGCCCGTTCGTAAAAGTCAGGATTCTGCGCATCCAGAAAACACCGCATTTCTTCTGCCGTTGGAGGCAGGCCGGTTATGTCGAGCGTGATACGACGCAGCAGCACGCTACGGCTGGCTTCCGCTGACGGGTGCAATGCGGAGGTCTTCAAACGAGCCCAGATAAAATGATCGATACCATTGCGTGCGTCTTGAAATCCGGGTGACTCGGGAAGCGACTCGTCGCGTATCGGCTGGAAAGCCCAGTGGTCGGGCCATTCGGCACCTTGTTCGATCCAGCGGCGCAGCAGTTCAATTTCCTTAGCTGCCAGTGGCGGCGCCTCGGGCGGCATTCTCTCTGTTTCGTCCGTGGCGCTGATGCGTTGCCAGAGAACGCTGCCGTCTGCGTTTCCGGGTTTGATCGCGTGCGTACCAGATGGAAGACGGCGTATGGCCGCCGATCGATCGGTCAACCGCAGGCCGCCCTCAGCTTTGCTACGGCCATGGCACCTGGTGCAATGTCTGGCGAGCAGCGGACGCACATCTTGATCGTAGTCGATTCTTTCTGCCGGCCAGACAGGTCGACCCGATACCAGCAGGAGTGCGAAGATCGTGATTGGAATCGTTTTCCGCATGATTGCGTTCATGTGTTCCTGGCAAGACGATACGAGTTTATTGGCCGTCTGCCGCGCGAGACGGTTGTTGGCATGCATTCAACATTCCTTCCATTCTAGCGGAACCAGGGGATGTTGATAGTTTTGTTGGAAACGGCGCGCGGAGCTGGTCGAACGCAGGGATGGGGCGATCGAGCACGGTCTGCATTTGGAGATTTTCATGGTCCATTAGACTGTGCGCTCGTTAGCTCCATGAGCTATTGGAAAGTCGTGATTGAAAATCGAGTTGTTTCCTTTTGCAGACGGTAGTGGCAA
>CAZITS010000590.1:0-4291 GCA_964542185.1 uncultured Pirellulaceae bacterium | reverse complement strand
TGCGCGTCAGTGGCAGCAACGGAAATTGCAGCCCGCCCTGCCCGCCGCACCGCACACCTATTTTCGACGCCTTTCCTATGACTTGCGGGGATTGCCACCCACGCCGCACGAGTTGACAACCTGGTCCACTCACGACGCACCCGACGCAGTGGAACGCGTGGTCGACCAACTCCTGGCCTCACCTGCCTACGGCGAATACGCGGCACAACACTGGCTCGACCTGGCGCGGTTCGCGGAAACGGACGGATTTGAACACGACCTTGTCCGCAAACAGGCCTGGCGTTACCGCGACTGGGTCATTGACGCGCTCAATGCCGATTTGCCTTACGACCAGTTCATGGCCTTGCAAGTTGCCGGTGACAAGTTACTCCCAGGCGACCCTCAGGCCCAGATTGCCACCGCCTTTTGCCTTGCCGGCCCTGATATGCCGGACATCAACTCGCAGCAGGAGCGGCTCCACAACGTGCTGAATGAACTGACCAGCACGATTGGCAGCGTTTTGCTGGGGCTGCAGATTGGCTGTGCCCAATGCCACGACCATAAATACGACCCTATCAGCCAGGCCGACTTCTACCGGTTTCGAGCGATTTTTGAACCCGCGGTCGCTGTCAAACGGAACCAATCCTTAAGCCTGCTCAACGAACGTAAAACGCCACCGGTTAGCCATCTAATGATCCGAGGCGACTGGCGACGGCGTGGCCCCGTCGTCATGCCCGCGTTCCCACGGATCGCGAACCCGGCAGCGATCGCGATCGCTGCACCTTCACCTGGAGCCAGCAGTGGCGGCCGATTGGCCTTGTCCCGCTGGCTCGCGAATCCCGCGAACCCGCTCACGTCACGGGTGATGGTCAACCGGCTCTGGCAAACCCATTTCGGACACGGTCTGTCGCGGACGCCTAGCGATTTCGGCACCATCGGAGATCCACCCTCGCATCCCGATTTGCTCGACTGGCTGGCGCGGGAGTTTATGGCGCGGAACTGGAGCGTCAAACAACTACGGAGGATCATCGTTACTTCAGCCACCTACCGTCAGGCGGGCCAGCGCGAACAATCCGCCACGGATCCGGAACATGTCTGGCTGGCCGGCTTCCCGCGCCGCCGGCTGTCAGGTGAAGCATTGCGGGACGCCATGCTCGCTGCATCCGGATCACTCTCCTCGGCGCGAGGCGGCCGTGGCATTATGGCGCCGTTACCTCCGGAACTCCTGCAGACGCTCCTTAAGAACCAATGGAAAGTCACACCGCGCCAGGCCGATCACTACCGGCGCAGCATCTATCTGTTCGCCCGCCGCAATCTCCGCTACCCGATCTTCGACGCCTTTGACCGCCCTGACGGCAATGCCAGCTGCTCGCGCCGCAGCCAATCGACCACAGCGCCCCAATCGCTGCTGTTGCTCAATTCGCGATTTTCTCTGGATGCAGCCCGCCGCCTCGCCGGCGTCCTCCTGCAGGAACGATCTCAAATCGACGCCGCCTGTTACCAGGCACTTTTTCGGCGTCTCTACTCGCGGGCCGCAACACCAGCGGAAATCACGATACTGGACACGTTTCACCGCCGGCAAACGACACTGCTGGAGAGTGCGGACCGCGCCCCGTCCCAGCTCGCGTTACCCATTCCCCTGCCCGCCCAGCTGGCTCCCGCCGCTGCGGCCGCTTTCACCGACATCTGCCTGGCAGCCTTCAACGCCAACGAGTTCCTTTATCTCGACTAAGGTGGCGTGACCGCAGAGCCAGCGCTCCTTCGCCAGGACGGTCATTTTTGTGCCGCGCGGAGCAACGCCCGGTCCACCGTGCTCAAACGGGTGATGGGGACCGTAACACGGTCGCCCGTCTCGCGTTCCAACTCGACTTTGGAGCCGCGCTGCTCGACCAGTTTAGCCACAATGCGGAATTTGCCGGTGTCATCCTGCCACGTCCGCAACTTGCCGGGAACTAACTCGGGCACCTCGTAGTCTTTGCCTGCGAGCTTCTCCAATTCCAACCGCGCCGTCGCCTCGGCCGCATCTCCACGGTACAGGATGACCAACGCCGTCATCTCGCGCACGGCTTTCGGCAAACCTCCCCGGGCGGTCGCCCGCAACCGTGCCTTATCGATCGCCTTGGCTTGCGCCAGCAGCGTTTTGAATTCGGCTTTCCGTGACGTTTCACGGAGCACCGTTCCGATCTCCCGGTTCAACACGTTCAAGGGCCGATAAGCTCGTTCGGCGGTGACCAGTGCCAGGAGCGACGGAAACACATCCTTTTGTTTCGCCAACGTCTGCTGAATCTGTTCCAATTCAGTTTTGCCGCGCGTCACGAGTTGCTGCGCCAGCATGTTGGCTTCGACAACCCCCTTCGCATAGCAGGGAATCTGCCCGAGGGGTCCCAATTTGGCCAACGGCCGCAGCGCTTTGATGGTCTCAGCCACCTGCTCCTGCCTGAACGCGGCCTGCGCGGCCTCCACGGCACTACGAACCAGGGCCTGCTGTTGCGCGTTCAGGGTTCCCCCTGCCTGGCCACGCGCCGCCCGCAACATGCGTGGCAGCTCGTCACCGGACAACGCTTTACGTGCGCCAAAAATCTTTTGTCCGTCCGCCCGCAGCACGTAGACCACGGGAATCGTATTCCCGGCAACCGGGTATTGGCTCGACAACGTCCGCCAGTCTGCACTAGAGACATCTACTTTCAGCGGCACGAACTGTGCCACCAGCGGTGCCAGATTACGGTCGCTCACCAACCGTTTCTCCAGCACCTTGCAGGCGCCTCACGTGTCTCGTCCGGCAACCGCCAGGATAGGCAAACCGGTCTGCTGCGCCACGTTTTGCGCCTCTGCCAGCGAACGGGGAGCCGCCGCTGGCGTGGGGCGACTGTGGGCCGCCATCACCACCACGATGGTCAGTGCCAGAACTGCCTGTCGTCTCACCGCTCACCTCCAGGTTGAGAGATTCACTCTACGTCATTTCTCGCACTGCGAGCATCCCTTTCACTATAGCCGCGTCTCTCTTCGGCGGAAATGCAGATGCCTGTCGTCCGGCCTTGAGAATTCACTCTCCCGTCGGTTCCAGGGCGAACCAGGAACGGTTCAGATAGCTGCAACTACAGCCGGCTGACGCGTCCGGCACGAGAACCAATCCACCTGCGGGAATCGCGTTGATCCAACAACCGGGCCGGACTCCACCGAAATTCTGGACCTTGTCGTTCTTGGCAAGGTCAAAATAACCCAGTGTGGCGGAACGAAAAAAGAGCATATTCTTGCCCCCACTCAAAACACCGCAGCCGTAGCTGCGACTAAACTTCCACTCCTGTGGTTGCCCGCTGAGCAGGTCCCACGCGCCCCCATCCGCGACCACGGTCCGGTCCATTAAAGTCAAGCGGGATTGGTAATCCGCCTTCCTGTCCCACAGCGTTTCTCCCGAATCAGTGGCAAAAGCGGTTAACCGCCCGCCGAGTTCTGAGTCGAGTTTAAAGCGTGAATTCTGATAACTCATGACGACCACGCCATGCGCGTCACTTACCGCCAACGTGGTTCCGTAAATATCGGTGTCGCGTTTCCAGGCCAGCTTGCCGTTCTGCTTATCCAACGCGATCAACACCCCTGACTGCTGCGCTACTGGCGCGCTGGCGCGTTTCACCCGATCGCTGACGGCCTGGGCCCGATCAATCAGATAGACATACCGCTGGCCGATCGCAATCGCGTTGTGGCGGATCGAATGCTCGGCGCGGTATTGCCACAAAAGTTTTCCCGATTCCACATCGTAAGCAAAGAACAGATCCGATTCGGTCAGCTGTTGGCGCATGTCACCACCCTCCTTGTAGCGATAGGTAACGACATGCTCCGGATCAGCGCGGGATCCGTACAATCGACCGCGATCGGAGGCGATATAGCCCCATACATTGTCACCCGCACTCCGTTTCCCAGGGACCTTGAACTCCCCCAGAGGCTGCCCGCTGCGGGCGTCAATGCGGACGCAAAAATCACGATGCCGGGCGAACACACCGTCGCCCGTCACGCAGTAGTTACTGCCGGTCCCTGAAGTACCCATGAGATGATCGCCATCGTAAGCTTTGAGCACCCCCGAAATCTGGTACGACCATAATTGGCGACCGTTGTAGGCATCGATCGCCCGAATTTCGTCAAGCCCTTCGTGAAACAGACGCCCCTCATGGAAGAGCGGGGCTGGTCCGCGCCCATGGCGCTGTGGCAACTCCAGACCGACGTCGCGGAACCAGAGGATTCCCAGCTTGCCTTTCACCAGAGCGTCGTCTGAACTGACAGTATTGGCGGGATTCGAATATTGATGGGTCCAACTTCC
>CAZITS010000589.1:0-4292 GCA_964542185.1 uncultured Pirellulaceae bacterium | reverse complement strand
TTCCACGCACCAGTAGGTATAGCTCCACATTTCGCCGTAGGCGACACCTGTCGCCGCGTACGCGGCCAGGGCGATGAGGACGACATCGCGGTAAGCGTCTACAGTCATCGTGCTGGCCGGCGGCGTACTCATGGACAGGCCGTGTTGCAGCTGGTGCCAGCTGATGGCGTAGTCGGTCCACTGCAGCATCACGGTGCAAACGAGTGTCAACAGGGTGAAGGTGGCGACCATCACCACCAGGGTTTTTTCCAGTGAGCGGTAGCTGCCACTGAGCAGCAACACCGCCGCTACGACGGCTACCAGCATCGCCCAGATTCGAGCACCGTGTTCGTCAAACAGCGGAAATGCGATTTGCACCGCCTGGCCCGCGGCCCCTAGAATCGCACCCGAATTAACGAAGGTCAGCAGCATCGAGGCCAACCACAGCCAGATAAACCAGTTGACCTGAGGCCGGGGAAATTGGCCCGCTTGCAGCTGGCGCTGCGAGGCGGTGCGGAGCATCAACGCGGCAATGCAGACGGTGGCCAGGGCGCCGCCGCCCAGCAACAGGCCCGCTCCGAGTGTCTGCGAGTCAGTGGGCAACTTTATGTAGACAGCGACGGCCGTGACGCTGGCGACGGCTACGGTGGTCAACCAGGGGAGCGTTAGCCACAGCGGACGCGGGCTACTAGGCCCTGGCAAGGTGCTGAACACTTGCAGAAATGTCTGGCCACTGGAAATGGTGTGCCGAGCCACTTCTGCCTGGACGACGAATTTAATGAAACAGGAGAGCAGGATAAACCACAGCAGCGTGAACCCGGCGACTGCCCCCAACTTGGTGGTCATCAACAGTTCACCCGATCCGACCACCGATCCGACCAGGATCATTCCTGGCCCCAGGTGTCGCAGTGTCTGTCGCCAGCCGCGCGGCGGCGCCATAAACGATGCATCGGTTTGCGCGTAAGGGTCGGATGTCTGACTCATGGCGCTTGAGTGTGGCCGATTGTCGCGGCAGACGCAATGTGAAAATGGACGCCTCAGGAAGATCCGCGGTGTGGTTGCTCGTAACACTTGCGGAGCACGACGAACGTCTGCACCACGCGGAACTGAAAATGGCCCAGCTCGAGGTTCAGAATCGCGTAGTTGCGCCCTGAGTGGTGTGTGCGTACGCGGCGCAAACCTTGATCCAGAAAATCGTTGAACACGAAGTAGTTGAGGATGGTCCCCAGGCCAGCTCCTTTGTAACGCGTTGTGATACCTGCCAGCAGCAACTGCACCCGTGAACCGTCCAGCCGACGCGCCGAATTGAAGCCCACGATTTCTCCTGTCTGCGGGTTGGTCAGTTTGTGCAGGTACTCGTCCTCGCGCTGCCAGGAGGCTTCCAGATAATGGCGGTACCGGGCTTGGCTGCTCGCTGCGTTGATGTTGGGGTCGACGGTCCAGCGGTCGTCCACGAAGGTCTCGGCGGCGATTGCCTGAACGGTTTGCAGTTCGTCGCCGGTCGCCACTGGTTCGTAGTGATACGGGAAAGCGGTCACCGGGTACCGTTTTTTCAGGCGCAGTTCACTGCGTAACTGGAACTCGATAAAACGGAAGCCGTGGGATTCGAGTTGTCCGCTGGTGACCAGGTCTTCCACGGGCACCCGACAGAAGACATACCCCGGTTGATAGGTTTGCAGGTAGTTCGCTTCGACGGCTGACAGGTCCTGGATGCCGTCGGAGACGTCGAGTTGCAGGACGGGCGCGCCCAAGGCGTCCGAGTCGATAGTCAGGTGATCGACGTTCATGTGTCTTTGGCTCCGGGGTCGCTGTGGCCGGCTTGCACCCGCTGCCAGAGTTCGCCGACCGTCGACAGCCGCGCGAGTTCTTCCGACAGGACGGTCACTCCGTAGTCTTCATCGATCATACTGACCACGGTCAACGCGCCCAGGGAATCCCATTCGTCAAAGGAGTCCAAGGCGCTGTCGGCCTGGACTTCGTCGGCTTCGACCCCTAACAACTCGGCAAGCTTCTTGAAGAACGATTGCAACGCGTTGGCTCCTCTACGGTGGGCTGGGAAGCTGGTGCGCACCCGCTATGCGCTGATCGGTGGTCCGGATGCACCCGCTGGGCGAATTCTCGTGGGGTCAGTCGGTCCCCGGTTGTGATGACGGATAATTGATCATCTCGCAAAAACGCAGCCCGCCGACTTGCAACAGCAGCGAACTGCAGGTCAGGCCGACGCCAAATCCACACAGGCACATGGTGTAGGTGTTTTCGGTTAAATCGGCTCCCAGCGTATGGGTAATCGCTGTGGGGATGGTTGCGCTGCTGGCATTACCGTAATGCTCGACAACATCATTGGGGAGTTTTTTTCTGGGAACGCCCAGCTTGTCTGCCAGTTTTTCCAGCATGAAGCGATTGGGTTGATGAAACATAAACCAGTCCACTTCGTCCAGACTGGTCGCCGCAGCGGACAGCAGATTGTCGATCAAAGGCGGGATTTGATTCTGGACAAAATTGAGTACCGCGATTCCGTCCATATGGTAGTGTTCCTGGCCGCGGTAGTTGCCATCACTGGCCAGTTCGACTTGCGCGGTCTCGGGTGTGCTTGGCAGGCGGAAGCCCCCGGCGGGAATCATGATCTTTTCGTGTTGTGTGCCATCCATCTGCAGATTCGCGTGGATGATTTGGGGGTCTGTGGAGGGTTCCAGAATGGCCACCGAGGCGGCATCCCCCAGTAGTGGATAGGCATTGCGGTCCTGGGGAGAACAGGTTCGCGTCAGTGTGTCCGCATTGACCAGGACGACGCGTTGGATCGACTCCTGCTGCAGCATCATGAAGGCTTGGATCAAGCCGACTGCAAATCCGGCACACCCCTGATTGAGGTCCAGACACCACATGTCCTGGGAGAGGCCCAGCTTGCCCTGAATGACACTGCTGGTAGGTGGCATGAAGTAGTCGGGTGTCTCGGTAACCAGGATCAAACCATCGATTTCATCCGGCTGGAGATCACCCCGGTCGATCAAATGACGCAAGCCAAACAGTGCCAGGTCGGACGCACACGTTCCCTCGGTAACCAGTCGGTGCCGGTCGATTCCAATCACGTTCTGCAGTTTTCGTGAATTGGCGGCGGGGAAATTGTAGTTGTCCAGTTCATCGGCATAACGCGACTCGTTTTCCGGCACGACTACGAGCAGGCCTCCGATGCGCATGTTCCGGAAGGTGAAGTTCACGAGACAACTCCGTATTTGCCGAGGAGATTGGCGATCGTCGCCACACTGGTGAAATGTTCTGGCAGGATGTCGGTTCCCTCGATCGAAATGCCGTAGCGGCCGTCGAGAGACGCCACCAGGGATACGATGTCCGTCGAATCGAGCAGACCGTCGGTCAAATAGTCGGTCGATGCTGTGAAGTCGGCTTCAGGCCTCAATTCCGACAGGATCGTATGAATGGTCTGATTGAGCTCTGTCATGCCATCCCGTTGGGCGTGGTGGTTTGAGACAGGTAGTGGGATTGCAGTTGTTGGCGATCGACTTTGCCATTGGGGTTGAGGGGGAAGGTGGTCATGTGCAGCAGCACGCGGGGCAACATGTAAGCGGGCAGTGTTTCTGCCAGTTCTTTACGGAGTGCGCCCCGATCGAGTTCATGTGTGGATTCGTAGCACAGGATCAGCTGCTGACGCGCGTCGTCGTACAGCACGCAAGCACGTTGAATCTCGGCAATCCGACTGGCAGCGGATTCGATTTCGCCTAATTCGATCCGGTAACCCAGATGTTTGATTTGGGTGTCGAGCCGGCCGACGAACATCAGTTCGCCACGTTCATTCCAGTGGCCCAGGTCCCCGGTACGGTACATCTTTTCGGGGTAGTGGTCGCGATGGACGATCTCTGGAAAGGCGCGGGCTGTTTTTTCGGGGTCGTTCCAGTAACCCAGGGCAAGACTGCTGCCGCGAATACAGATTTCTCCCGTTTGCTGATCGCCTACGGGGAGTTGTTGTTCGTCGAGAATCAAGATCTCGGTGTTGCGGCAGGCGCGTCCGATGGGAAGTGGCTGATCGTCTTCAAAAGAACGGTCGAGTACATAGTAGGTCGATGCGATGGCCGTTTCGGTGGGGCCATAGGTGTTGACGAGTGTGGCGGTTGGACAATGAGCCGCCCAGTATTGAAAGTGCCGGGTTGGCATGACCTCGCCCAGCACAGTGATCCAACGCAGCTGTGGCAACTCGACCTCGGCCAGCAAGTTGAGTTTAGACACACTTACCAGCACTGAGGGCACCCAGCAGAAGTAGCTGATTTGGTGCGCGCTGAGGTAGTCCACCAGATTGGCCGGAA
>CAZITS010000588.1:0-4293 GCA_964542185.1 uncultured Pirellulaceae bacterium | reverse complement strand
GTGCAGCTCTATGCGGAAGCAGTCGCTTCGGCACCAAACAACCACCCAAGTGCCAAACCACAACACTCAAAAAATAAAGCAACCCGGTTCCTTTCCGGAAGCCGGGTTGCTTGTTTAGCCAAATAGCCCGTGCAGGTGCCTATTTCACATCCTTGATCCCCGAGGCATCCCACCACCATTGAAGCGGGTCCAGTGAGGACAGGTCGACGCCAGAATGGGTCTTGGCAACCTGACCACCCTCATCCGCCAAGAGATTGCTCTTCCGCAAGGCATGGGTTGGATTGATCGTAATCCCACCCGCCGTGGGCGTGAACAATAATCCGTTCTTGGCGACAACACGACTTACGGTGTCGACTTGTTCCGGTGTCTCAAAAAACTCAAGCTCGAACTTGCTCTCATCACCAAACAGATCCATCGACCAGTCAGCCTGTCCGTAAAAATCCTGCTGCTGAATGTAAGCCGATGCAATGGTCATATCGATCAAATTACGAAGATGAGCGTATACAGGCTCTCGCGCGGCCAGCTCTGCATACCTTCGCGTAAATGCATCCACAAAGGTTTTACTGGCTCGACTCATACGTACCACACGTCGGCGGGTCCCATCGGCGTTAATCTGCTCGCCTTCACCGACCAATTTTACGCCGTCACCAACCAGCTCCATGGCCAAGCCATCATCGCTGGCTCGGACTGTTTCGTAGTTCGGCGTAAACCACCAACGCACCATACTTTCACCACCGCGAGCTTTCTTAATGTAACTGGGAATATCTACCGCCGGTTTCTCCAAACCCATCCCAATCAGCTTCATGCGATAATCGGCCGCCACCAAGACGTAGGCAAAGTGCGTATTTGGAGAAACACCTTTGACGGTGACGTCTTGCAGTCCCAGGCTGGACCGTAATGACTCAGCAATCACATTCCCATTACGAATACCCTGCCTGCGAATCTGCGACAAAGTTTGATTATAAGACGCAAGACCCTCTTGAGTGGGGTCAATCGAACAACCGACGATACCAGTCGGTGCTTGACTTGGTGCGAAAGCTCGTAACGCAATCGCCAAATCTTGCAGCAACAGAACGGGACGGTCAGTCTTCATACCACGGATTTCACCTTCCCCATCCTGGTAATAAGGCTCAGCCGGTCCGGCGATTGCGATGTCATTGGAATCGGGCAAAAAGAAGACATACTGCAACCGAGTCAAACCACCCAGGCAAAGCTGCATGTCCGTCACGCGAAGTCCGTTCTTGCGGCGTTCTTTGATGGCTGCTTCCAGCCGATTCAAAGAGACCACGCGTAGTGGACTCCATTTACGGGCCACAGTTCCTAAACTACGCTGCGCCAGCTTGTACCGTTTGCGCTTGAGTTGACCACTTCGATCTCGCGATAGCCGCCGCCGAACACCGCGTGCGTCTACCGTGATACCGGCGCCGCCGGCACCACCCTGCCCGCCTTGGCCGCCGCCGCCGCCGCCAAGGCCGCCGCCGCCGCCGCCGCCGCCAAGGCCACCGCCACCCTGGGCAAAAATAGTGGGTGCACCCAGAGTGCCGAAAAGAGTAACCGCTACGAGCATGACGCAGCATCGAAGTTGTTTAACAGCCATGAGATACCTCAATATCGGCGACTGGGAATCACGTCTCGAAAAAATACCACGTCTCAGAAATCTAACCGGTACGCTCCCGCGAACATGGCAACTGAGGCCGCTCGCAGGAACGTGTTGTTGACAGAACGGAACGACCGTCGGCCTGTGAAAGAAATATAGGCCCCGTATTGGGTGATGATAGTTGCGAAACTGGGTAAAATCAACGAAATACAAGGAATTTGTAAAACAGGGTACGTCAATTCATGTATTTCATCGACTCGCTGGCACGAATTATCGTGAAAATCACGTCCTTCGCTGCTAACGGACCTGCCTTCGTCGCCCCCCATTCCCATTCCCATTCCCATTCCCATTCCCATTCGCTGGCGGTGGGCCGGTGGTCATCAGCTGGTAGTTACCAGGTCCCAAGAGACCAGTAATGCGTGATCGCAACTCCGTTGTCACACCAACACGGAGTCGATCCGAACGCAAATAGACCCGTTTGCCGTCCTTCAAGACTAGTACAAATTGCAAGTCCCGGTGGCCGGGGTAGCCGCGAACGATCTCACGTAGTTGGGGAAGCATCTCCGGACTGTGCTTCTCCTCCTCGATACGAATCAAAATACCACTGGCACAACGAGAATCCAGTTGATCCAGGGGAATCAGTTCGTTGACAATCAAATTCGCTTCGTCACCACCGCCTCGACGATCGACAGCACCCCGAATGCATAGTATGACGTCCGCTTGTACCAAATCTCCCATTTCGGCAAATCCCGTCGGCCAAAGAATGCATCGAATCGATCCTTGCATGTCCTCCAGATCAAAATTGACGTACTTCGTGGGAGCATCCGGTCGTGCATTCTTTGTATGGGCGAACTTGATGGACGAGACCATGCCCCCCAGAATCACCTCACTCCGGTCAGGCAATTTGGAGAGTTCATCCGTGGAATGAGACGCATAGGCGGACAACTGCTTTTCATACTCCGCCAAGGGATGACTGCGTAGATAAAACCCAAGAACCTCTTTTTCCATCATCAGAGTTTCTCGCTCTTCAAATTCAGGGACATCCGGCAACGGTACAACTTCCGCGTCCCCCTCATCGTCATCCATTGCTCCAAACAAACTTTTCTGACCGCTACGGCGATCTGCAGCCGCGGCCTGGCCAGCCTGAATCGCTCGTTCCAATACATCATATAACTGCCGACGATGAGCCTGCAGTGAATCCATCGCACCAGCCTTGATGAGCGCTTCAATCGAAGCGCGATTGCAACTCGATAGTTCAATTTTCTCACAAAACTCGAACAGATCCCGGAATTCACCGGATACAGCACGGCAGGCGACAATCGCGCGAGGAGCGGCACCACTGCACCCTTTGATCGCAGATAAGCCAAACAGGATCTTGCCGTCCGCAACCGTAAAATCAACGTCCGAAGTATTGATATCTGGTGGAACCACTTCGATTTCCATCCGTTTGCAATCTTCCAGATGCTCAACAAGTGAATCCTTGCGAGAAAAATTCCTCCCTGGAATATCGCTCGAAAGCAAGGCGGCCATAAACTCAACGGGGTAGTTGGCTTTCAGATAGGCCGTTTGATAGGCAATCAAGGCATACGCAGTAGAGTGTGATTTATTGAACCCGTATCCAGCAAACTTGATGATCAACTCCCAAATATGCTCGGCCTCTTTCTTGGCCATCCCGCTTTCCGTGGCACCAGAAATAAACTGCTCATAATTGGCCGCGATGATCGACTCTTTCTTCTTGCTAATCGCCTTAATACACGTATACGCGTTGGCCAGCGGAATACCGCCTAAACGATTCAAAATTCTCATCACCTGCTCTTGGTAGACCATCACGCCGTGGGTCTCACCCAGTACATCTTTGAGTACCGGATGGCTGTACTGGGCTTCCTTGCGACCATGCTTGACCATCACATAGTCCTCGACCATGCCTCCTTCCAAAGGTCCCGGACGGTAAAGTGCATTAGTCGCGATAATGTCATGGAATGAATCCGGTTTCATCCGCTGCAAAAGGTCGCGAATGCCGCCACTCTCCAATTGGAACACACCCTTGGTCTCGCCACGTTGCAAGAGCGCAAACGCCTTGGCGTCATCGAGAGGAAACGTTTCTGGTTCAACCCGCTCTCCTGTCGTCTGCTCAATGAGCTCCACCGACTTGCTCAAAACGGTCAGATTCCGCAATCCCAGAAAATCCATTTTCAACAGACCGGCCGCCTCGACGTCATTCATCGACCACTGTGTGATCACGTCATCCTTGCCTGTCACTCGGCAGAGAGGAACGTATTCCGTTAGCGGCTTGTCCGCGATAACTACTGCGGCAGCATGTGTCCCGACATTCCGAGCCAGGCCCTCGATGGCGCGAGCCAGATCGATCAACTCACGTATCTCACCATCGTTTTCATAGGTTTTCCGTAAATCATCACTCGTCGCAAGCGCCCCTTCAAGATTGATCCCCAATTGCTCAGGAACCATGCCCGTAATTTGGTTGACACGAGCCAAGGGAATGCCCAACGCGCGGCCCACGTCCTTGATCGCAGCGCGAGCCTGGAGCGTCCCAAACGTACCAATCTGGGCTACGTTAGCGTGCCCGTACTTCTCTTTCACATAACGAATAATGTCGCCGCGCCGTTGCTTGCAAAAATCAATGTCAATATCAGGCGCTTCCAGTCGATTTTCATCTAGGAACCGTTCAAACAGCAAAT
>CAZITS010000587.1:0-4309 GCA_964542185.1 uncultured Pirellulaceae bacterium | reverse complement strand
GAAGTAGTGTTGCATTTTCTCGTCGTATTGAACGGCGAGTGTTTCCATCGATTCGCTGACTGTACCAGCACGTTCACCAACGGACAGGACGTCCAGAAAATCATGGGGGTAGCAGCCGGTATCCTGGAACGCAGTAAGCAGCGTTTTACCGTCTTGGACGGCCTGTTGCATGCCGGGCAGGTGTTGCGTGTAGTAACCATTTTGTGTGGTGTTCACGGCGAGCGACAGAATACGGCGGGGATTCATTTCCGAGTCGCTGGCCATCGCCAGTGACCAGCACAGTCGTGACAGGGCAATGGTGCGGAGGCCCTTGCCCAGCCCGGGGATCAGAATGAGTACGCGCAAGATTGGCTCCAGTTTGAGCACTCGGTAGTAAATGGCGACTGCCAGTCCAATCAGGATTGTCAGCAGGGATCCGACCACCAGGGCGTATTTGATAAAGCCCTTCAGCCCATAAAGACCCAGGAACGTGATGGGTGGGTCACCTTCACCACTCCAGACCATGCCCAGTATCAGGATGAACCCTCCGATCACGAAAATTGCCAATAATAATTCAAATACAGGCCAGGCGATCCCGGCGATGAAGTCCCGTTGCGTCTTGACGACGTTGTCATAGTAGGCAGCCAGCCGTCGGAAAATGCGTTCCAAGCGGCCGGTATTTTCACCGACCTCTACCATGGCGCAGGCCAGCGGCGGAAAATAGCCACCGGTTTGCGCGAACGATTCGGTCAGACTGACGCCCTCGCCGACCTGATCCCGCATTTTTTTCAAAAGCCGCCGGTGCCGCGGCGCGCCGGACGCGGATTCTGTCTCCAGGATGCGGCGGATATCGACTCCCGCGTGCAGTGAATTACCCAAATTATGGCAAAATTGGGCGAGTCGTCTGGCGCTGATCCGCGATCCCATCGCCAGGCCACGGAGTGAGACTCGGAGCCGCTGGCCCTCGGGCAAGCGATTGGATGCAGGTGGCGGTGGCGGTGGCTGCTGGGGACGATTCATCGGGATTTGCCTTTCACGGGCCGATGTGAGACCGAGATTTGCTTTATTAATAATGGCTGCCCCGGCTGGGGCAAGTCCAGTTCGATTTGCTAGAATTGGCCAGCACTATGTATGGATACACTTAGCATGACCCAGTGGGACACGGTTACGGTGGTCGGAGCAGGACTCATTGGCGGGTCTGTCGGACTGGCATTGCAACGTCGCGGATTGGTGCGGCAGGTAATCGGGGTCGGACGCCGCGAGTCGAGCTTGCGCCGTGCCAAACAGCTGGGAGTTGTCACAGCAACGACAACGAGCCTGGAGCTGGGAGTGAAGGAGGCGGAGTTCGTTGTTGTCGCAACGCCGGTTGAAACGGTAGTGGACAGGATTCGATCGGTGGCCGATCATTGTCTTCCGGATGCGGTGGTCACAGATGCTGCCAGCACCAAGCAGTCAATCGTCGAGTCGATTGGCGATAGCGGTTTAGGTGATTTGTTTGTAGGTAGCCACCCGATGGCGGGGAGTGAGAAAACTGGCCCGGAAGCCGCCGACCCCGATCTGTTCCAGGGGCGTTTGGTGGTCGTGACTCCGACCGGTGAAACAGCTGTTCAACGTACGGAGATCGTCGAACGCTTCTGGGAATCGCTCGGTGCGCGGACGTTGCAAATGGACCCCGCTGTACATGACGAGGCAGTTGCCAACGCGAGCCACTTGCCGCATGTGTTGGCTTCCGCATTGGCGGCTACAGCAAATGAGAGGGCACTTTCGGTCGTTGGTACAGGTTGGTTGGATACGACCCGGATTGCTGCTGGTGATGCGGAGCTGTGGCGACAGATCTTGATGGACAATCGCTCCCGCATCATCGCCGAAATAGATAAATTAAGCGGAGTACTCATGGGCTTTCGACAGGCGTTGGCCGACAGCAACGATGCTGAATTGATACGCCTCTTACAGCAAGGGAAGGAACGGCGTGACGCTGTGGGAAATTGATATGTATCCGGTGGGATCCCAGGATGACCCGGGAGCTCACGCGGTGGCATCGGACGCGGCAGACTTGGGGTTGGGTGACAACCTGGTGGTTCGGGTTGCGCACGGCTACCTGGTGGAAGGTGCGCTAACACCGCCGCAGGTGGAACGCCTGGCGACAGAGCTGCTGGCGGATAACGTTGTGGAACGGACGGTTATGGGGGAGGTTGGTGAACCGGTCCTCAGCCAACCTCCGGAAGGTGAACCTCACCTGATCCACGTTATTCCCAAGGCGGGTGTGATGGATCCGGTAGCTCAAAGCGCGCAAGTGGCGATGGCTGACTTGGGTGTGCCGGTTGATGCGGTACGGACGTTGCGCAAGTACTGGGTACAGCAGATCGACGAGTCGCAGATTGATGCGTTGTGTCGACGGATTCTGGCGAACGACGCAGTCGAGCAGGTGGTGCGGGGGCCGCTGCAAATGCGGCGGCTGGAAGTTGGCACGCCTTACCAGTTTCAACGTGTTGATGTTGCGATTCGCAAACTTGACGATGACGAGTTAATGACACTGAGCCGTGACGGCCAGTTGTATCTGACACTAGTGGAAATGCAGACGATTCAGACCCATTTCCGTGAATTGGGGCGCGATCCTAGTGATGCGGAGTTGGAGACGGTTGCCCAGACATGGAGTGAGCATTGCAGTCACAAGACTCTGGCGGGACGGATTGCCTATCGGGATGAAAATGGCGAACAGGTGTTCGACAATATGCTCAAGGAGACCATCTTTTCAGCTACCCAGCAGATCCGTGCGTCTCTTGGCTCGGACGATTGGTGTGTAAGCGTTTTCGAAGACAATGCTGGGATTATTCGGTTTGACGAGCAACACAATGTGGTGTTCAAAGTCGAGACACATAACCATCCTTCCGCGTTAGAGCCGTACGGAGGTGCCAATACTGGAATTGGCGGTGTCATTCGGGACCCGTTGGGAACGGGTTTGGGAGCGCGGCCAGTGTGCAACACCGATGTGTTTTGTTTCGCGCCTCCCGATACTCCCGCGGACACTCTGCCCCCCGGTGTATTACATCCGCGTCGCGTGATGAAAGGTGTGGTTTCCGGTGTGCGCGATTACGGTAACCGGATGGGAATTCCGACGGTGAACGGGGCGATTTGCTTTGATCCTCGGTTTCTGGGAAACCCCCTGGTCTATTGTGGCAACGTTGGTATTTTGCCCCGAGACCGTTCTTTCAAGGAACCTCGGGAAGGAGATTGGATTGTCGCGATGGGTGGGCGGACCGGTCGCGATGGAATTCATGGGGCGACATTCAGTTCTGCTGAATTGACAAGTGAGAGCGAATCCGTTTCTGGCGGCGCCGTGCAAATCGGCAACGCGATCACTGAAAAAATGCTGCTTGACGTGCTGCTGGTAGCGCGAGATCGAGGGCTCTACAACGCGGTAACGGATTGTGGAGCCGGTGGGTTTTCCAGTGCCGTAGGAGAAATGGGTGAGCAGATCGGCGCAGAAGTATGGCTCGATCAGGCGCCTTTGAAATACGACGGGCTGTCCTATACCGAGATTTGGATTTCCGAGGCCCAGGAACGGATGGTTTTGGCTGTGCCTGCGGAAC
Organism: uncultured Pirellulaceae bacterium; assembly: GCA_964542185.1. Taxonomy (GTDB): domain Bacteria; phylum Planctomycetota; class Planctomycetia; order Pirellulales; family Pirellulaceae; genus UBA9264. The sequence continues at coordinate 740 of CAZITS010000587.1, read as the reverse complement.
ACTGGGAGGCCTTTGCGGCACTCTGTGGTTCCGAAAGTGTGGAAGCCACTATCATTGGGCGTTTCGAACCGACTGGGCAATTGCGGTTGAAATACCAGGATCAACTGGTCGCAGATGTGAGCATGGAGTTTCTCCACGAGGGTCGTCCGCCGGTTGTACGGGAAGCGGTGTTTACACCCGCTGCGATCTCGCTGCAGGAAGGTGAAGATGATTTTTCTGACCCCAGTCGTACTTTGAAGCAGATCCTGGGGTCACTGAACGTGGCGAGCAAGGAATGGGTGATTCGCCAGTACGATCATGAAGTGCAAGGTGGTAGCGTCGTGAAACCACTGGTCGGTGTGGCCAATGATGGCCCTGGCGATGCCGCGGTGCTGCGCCCTGTCCTCACGTCCTATCGAGGGCTGGCCATTAGTTGCGGAATTAACCCGTATTATGGCGATCTCGATCCTTATCACATGGCGGCGAGCGCCATCGATGAAGCGATTCGCAATTGTGTTGCAGTGGGTGCTGATCCCTCACGGATTGCGATTCTGGATAACTTCTGCTGGGGATACACGGATCGTCCCGAGACGCTTGGCACACTGGTTCGTGCGGCCTTGGCCTGCCGTGATCTGGCCACGGCGCTCAAAACACCGTTTATTAGCGGCAAAGACAGTCTCAACAATGAGTTCAGTTACCAGGATGATGCGGGCGACCGTCAGACAATTGCAATCCCTTCGACGTTGTTGATCAGCGCTCTG
>CAZITS010000586.1:0-4311 GCA_964542185.1 uncultured Pirellulaceae bacterium | reverse complement strand
TACAAATTGATTCAGAAGTACGGTTGTTTCGGGTGCCACGAAATCAAGGGATTTGATGGCCCGAATCGCCGAGTGGGTCCCGATTTGCGTTTGGAGCCGAATTACTTTGCCGCGGCCCAGCAGTGGAAGCATGCGCCCCAGGCGGGCTTTGCGCAGCTCACCGCGGAAGAGCAGGGCTGGGTCGAACAGTTGATTGCCCATCCGGAACGTGATGCCGTGCGCCATCGACTGCACCGCTTGATCGTAGAGGATCGGGACAAGAAGCAGGCGAATGAAGGAGCGGATGCCCGTTTGACGGACGACGCCCACAACAGCCTGGAGCCCCTGTTTCGTGACATCGAAACGCCGGGCACGCAGCGCAAGGTCGGTCCGAGCCTGCGGTTTATCGGCAAGAAGGTCAATGGTGCCTTCATGTATGACTGGATCAAGGAGCCAAAGCATTTTCGCCAGGGGACGCGGATGCCCCAGTTTTTCGGACTCTGGGATCATTTAGAGTATGAAACCCTGGAACATGAGCAGCATCAGTTGGAGCCTGAGCTGGCCGAGCTCAACAACCAACTCAGTAAAGTGCGGTCCGGAGGGAGACGTTACGCGGCGGTGCAGCAGCGGATTGCCGCGGTCGAAAAGCGCCAGGGAGAAATCGAAACCATTCTTCGCCAGCTCGCAGACGAAAAAGACAAAAAGCAGCAGGAGAAAGGATTCGAGCCGGTGGAGATCCTGGGGATTGTGACCTACCTGCGGCACTATTCCCAAGAGTTCTCCTATCTGAAGCCGCCCGAACTGTCACCGCCTGACGAAGCCACCGCGGCCGAGCAAATGGCGCGTGGTCGGCTGTTGTTCCAGGAACGCGGTTGCCTGGCTTGTCACACGCACAAAGAATTTCCCGCTGCCACCGGATTCCGCGATCCGCAGGCCATTGGCCAGGGACCTGATCTGTCGAGCGTGGCGGACAAGTTCAAAGACACCCCGGGAGGGCGCGACTGGCTCTACAGCTGGATCAAGAACCCTTCGCGCTACCACGCGCGGACGGTCATGCCTGACCTCAAGCTCGACCCGATGGACCATCGTGATGCCGATGGCAAATTGCTCTATCGCAGCGATCCCGTCTCGGACATTGTCGATTTCCTGTTGTCGGAGAAATCCACGCAGGGTTACCAGGTCAAAGAGGGCACGCTGCAGATCGGGGCGCTGTCCGCGGATGTGCGACAAGAGGTGGCCGCGTTGACCGAAGAGTTTCTGCAGGGTGCTTTTGATCGTGTTACCGCCGAGGAAAAAGCCCAGAGCGGGATCCCGCCTGCCCAGAGCGGTTCGCTGAAGGGAGCGGAAAGAGAGCTCGTGGTGGCTGACGGCGGGACCTTGGATGACTTGCAACGGTTGCGTTACATCGGCAGCAAAGCGATTTCCAAGTATGGCTGTTACGCCTGTCATGACATCCCCGGTTTTGAAGATGCCAAGCCGATTGGTACGGCATTGGCCGACTGGGGACGCAAGGAAACCTCCAAGCTGGCGTTCGAGCACATTACGCACTATGTCGAGCATGGCCACGGTCCTGTCGGGGCCGGTGGGGGCGCCAGTCACGCAGAGCATGGTGACGATCCTGCCGAGGAGGGTGGGGACGCCAGTCACGCAGAGCAGGGTGACGATTCCTCGGCCGCTGACGAGGGTCTGGACGGCTTCTATGACTTCAAGCTCAAATCGCACCATCGCGAGGGTTTCATCTACCAGAAGCTTCGCGAACCTCGCAGCTACGACTACGAAGCGACGGCCAATAAGGGATACAACGAGCGGTTGCGGATGCCGCAATTCCCGTTTGGCCACGAGGAACGGGAGGCGGTGATCACCTTTGTACTGGGCCTGGTGGCGGATCCACCGAGTGCCAAGTATGTCTACCAGGCGGACCCGCGGACGCAGGCTTTGATCGACGGCCGCCACGCGCTGGAGAAGTACAACTGCGGCGGTTGTCACCTGCTGGAGACCCAAAAATGGCAGGTGGCCTACGAGTCTGGGAACTTTCAGACGCCGACAGCACCGAAGACGTTTCCCTTTTTGGCGCACCAGGTCGCGGCGGAGACGCGGGAGCGTTCGGCGGCCAAGGATAGCCGCGGTCTACTGACGGCCGAACTGGCGGCGATGCCTGCCCTCTTGGACGCCGATGGTAAACCCCGGGTGGAGGAGGTGGAACGGTTTGACGGTGAAGAAGAGGCCTTTCCCCTCGAAGAGGAGGAAAGTTACGCGGCCGGGAATCTGCGTTACCAACTTCAGTTGTGGCAGTCTGCTGTGCTGGAGGAAAATACCTATGATGTGGGTCTCGTACTGCCCGTCGACGCCGCGGCTGTGACGCAGAAGCGTCCCTCCCACGGTGGTTACCTGGCGAAATACCTGTTGGCCCCGCTGGTGGCGCGACAAGTGGCCGGTGAGCCGTTGTTGTCTCGGCCGAAGGCCCCCGGAACAGGTACCAAGGCCTGGGAATGGGTGCCGCCGCCGCTGGTCGGTGAAGGTCAAAAAGTGCAGTCCGAATGGCTCTATGAGTTCCTGCTCGACCCGCACCCGATCCGTCCACTGACCGTGCTGCGGATGCCGCAGTTCAACATGTCGTCGCACGAGGCGACTGCCCTGGCCAACTATTTTGCGGCCCATGACGATGCCGACTACCCGTACGCCTTTGGCGAACGCAGTCGTCCCGCCCATGTGGAAGCAGCAGGTGCCCACTTCAAGTCGGCCATCCGCGTGATTACCGATGGCCGTAACGGCTGTACGCAGTGCCATGCGGCCGGCGATTTTTCCAAATCGGCCAAGGCGCCTAATCTGGAGATGGTTTACCAGCGGTTGCGGCCCGACTACGTCCGGCGCTGGATCGCCCGCCCGGCCGGTATCCTGCCGTACACGCAAATGCCCGAGAACTTCAAAGTGACCGGTGACGCAGCGACCGAAGGATTTGTCGTCAAAGGGGACCGTTACATTGACGGTGATGCGACGCAGCAGCTTGATCGGATGGTCGATTTGCTAATGAACTGGGACAACTACATGAAACGGCAGACTTCGGTTGTTGAGCTGGTCGAACAGAACACGCCGCCGGCGGCTCCGGCTGCGGAAAACGGGGAGACCGGTGAAAGTGCTCCTTAGAGAAAGAGTGGCGATTGCCTCTCGGCGAATCGCTGGTGCTTGTGGATGCCCTGGAAAGGGATGGAGAACTGAGTTAACGGACAACGGTGCAACACTGGTTGTCCGACATAATAAGGAATCACATGCGATGAAAATAAGCAGGCACACAACTGGATACCTGGTGGGTCTAGCGGCAGTCCTTGGCGGCTTGCTGTCCGCGACGGTCGCACCGCTGGCGGCGCAGGACTTTGCCGATGTGAAAATGGTCTTCAAGTACGATGGCAAACCACCGGCGCCGACTGCGGTGGCAGTCACCAAGGATCAGGCATTTTGTGGCAAGAAGAAGCTGGTCGACGAGGCGTTACTGGTCGATGCCAAGACGAAGGGGATCGCCAACGTGATTGCCTACATCTACGTCCGTGGGGCGGCCAAGAAGCCGCCGGTGCACCCGTCGTTTGCCAAGACGGCGAAAGCGGAAGTCAAGCTGGCCAACACGGGCTGCCGTTTTGAGCCGCGGATGGTGTTACTCCGCAGCACGCAGACGTTGTTGGTGCAAAATCCCGATTCGGTGGGGCACAATACCAAGATGGATCCCATTGACCAGGTCAAGAACCCGGGCCAGAACTTCAACCTGCCGGCCGGCTCGACGTTGAAGCATAAGTTCAACGCCGCAGAGTCGTTTCCTGCATTTCCGGTCAGTTGCTCGATTCATCCCTGGATGAAAGCCTGGGTCGTACTGAAGGAAAGTCCCTACATGGGGGTCTCCAGCAAACAGGGTGAAATGGTGATTCCCAAGGTGCCGGTGGGCGAATGGTCGTTTCGGCTCTGGCAGGAAGCGGCCGGAAATGTTCGTAATGTGCCCGGCAAATTGGGCAGCAAGGCGATCAAGACAGACCGTCGCGGACGCATCAAGGTCAAAGTTCCTAAAGAGGGCATCACTTTAACGTTCAACTTGCCCGCTAAACTCTTCAAACGCTAAAGCACGAGGTTTTCGATGCCCTTGGAACACACCGCCCGGAACTGCTGGGTTTCCCTGGCAACTGCGGTTGCCTGCTGCCTGCTCTCGGGCTGCGGAGGTACGGATGTCGATCCGATCACGGCCGTGAGCCATGAGGTAGACCTCCTGGTGCAGGATCTTGCCCGCCAGGATGCCAGTGGTGGCGGCGCGGCTGTGGTTCTCTTCCGAAACTTAGGATAGAAGGTCTGCTG
>CAZITS010000585.1:0-4333 GCA_964542185.1 uncultured Pirellulaceae bacterium | reverse complement strand
GGCGCCTGTCGCAATTCCGCCGCTGCCGGCTAACGCCGCACTTGATTCGATAAAGGAACGACGATTCATATTGGGCATATCGCAACCTCACGGCCTGGCGGACGGGACACCGACGGGAGCTTTCTTCAGTGTTTTCAAGTACTCAACCAGATCGACTAGATCTTTAGCTGACAGGTTCTTCTGCAAATCCTCCGGCATCAAAGACGTCGGCTGCTTGATTACCTCTTCAAGATCCTCTTTTGCAAAGGTGCGTTCGACAGCTTCGGCTGTCTTGATCGTAATCTGCGTTGCCGAATCGCTAACCTTGATGCCCGTTAAGACCGTACCCTCAGCGGTGACCAGGATATACGACTCATAGTTGTGGCTAATCCCGGCGCTGGGATCGAGTATCGACACGTACAAGGCTTGGGCGGAGAGCTTACTGCCAATTTCCGACAGATCCGGACCAACTTCCTTTCCCGCACCACGGACTTTGTGGCACTTGGCACAGGTACCGCGCATCTGAAAGATCTGTGCACCACGCTGCTTGTCACCACGGCGCTGCACCAGCTCAGAGACGGGCGGCAACGGCTTGCCCTTAGCCGCCGGCAACTTCAAATAACGGGCCACTTCATTGCGCACCGCAACCGCCGGAGAGGCAAACAGCACGTCGGCTACCGTAAAGTGCAAATCACGGGCAAGATTCTTGCTGCGCACCAGCTCCAACAAAAATTGCTGCCCCTTGAGATTGCGTCCTACAGCACGGGCGGACGCACTGCGTACTGCCAGCGACTGCGCACCATCCGTCACGAGCGGCTGAAGCAGCTCCAAAACCACGGCACCACCAGCCAGGCCGAGACTGGAGATCAATCCAGGAGCCTGGGCAGGATATTGCTTGAAGGCCTGGCGAATAGCTGCCTGCTGCTCGAATTTCAGCAACAATCGTACCGCGTTGACCGTCGCATCAGGCGTTTTCGCAGCGTTTGCCAATTGCAACAATTGCGGGCTTTCATCGCGCAATCCAAATCGTTCCACGAGCGCAAAGTATTTGGGGGTCCCTTCGATGCGGCGCAGATGTCGCCGGACGGCCGCTTTCCACTTCGGATTACTGTCAAGCTTGATACCTTTCAATCTCAACAGTGTCTCGACGACGCGTCGATCCTTCGCCACTTGCGCCGCTTCGGCCGTTCCGTCCTCTACCGCCGACGCGACTAGCATTGCACAAATTAGCCATCCCGCCATGGCAACACTCCCTCATTCGAATTGCCAACGACAACCCCGCCGTCGGTCTCCCCTACACTATACAACTTAATCGCGGGCGCCCCTGGAGAAAACCGCAGCGTTGACAGCGGCAAGGCAGAGAATGCTAATCGGTCAGGACAGAGGGTCGCGAACCACTTCAGGCGTCGGCTGCCAACTTCGCTCGAATTGCATCACACAACGATAACATCTGGTCGATATCGAGTTCTTCTGAACGCGATTTTGCGTCGAGAGCCTGGTCTGCCAGAATTTCATCAACCCCAGGTTTATCGAGCCTGTGCTTGTAACCACTCACCAGGACACTGCGCAGGAACTTGCGGCGGTGCATGAACATGGAACGCGCAAATCCGTGGAAAAAATCAAGATCCGCAATGCGAGCGCGGAGGTCTACACGAGGAACGATACGGATGATGGCAGACTCGACTTTCGGTCGTGGCCAAAACACACCCGGCCGCATGATACGAACGATCTCGGTATCACATTGCACCTGCATCCAGACACTCAGCGCACTGTAGTCCTTGCAGCGAGGGCGCGCCGTAATCCGTTCTGCCAGTTCGCGTTGAATCGTCACTGTCATCGATTCCGGAACAACGGGCGACAACAGCATGTTGGAGACAATGGGCGTCGCAATGTTATAGGGTAGATTGGCAGCCAGCTTGAATCCCGGGATGATCGCCCTGGCTGGTGTGTTTTCAGATAACCGGTTGCCAAGTGCTTCGGTTACCGTTTCGATCACCAGCGGGTGCATGGTGTTCTTGTTCTTCAACGCGTCCTGGCAAAGCATGCGGACATTGTTGTATTGAAGCAACTCCTCGGCAGCCAATCCGTAGAGGTTGCGGTCGACTTCTACGGTAACGACTGCCTCAGCATCCGCCGCCAGCATGGCAGTCAGTGATCCCATCCCTGTCCCTACTTCCAGGACAACATCCTGGGAACTGACTTCGGCCGATCTGGCCAACAGCTGCACGAGATTGAGATCAATCAAGAAGTTTTGCCCACGCCGCGCATCGGGACGTAAACCGACTTCCCGAAAACGTCGATTCAGGAACGAGATGGTCTGTCGAGCTGCCTGCATCGATTAACGTTCTTTCACTAAGAAGGCCTTATGGCCGATGTTCCAATTGTTGCTGCACATATTTCGCGAGCACATCCGTTTCCAGGTTAACTGGATCGCCAGGCTGCAACTGGCCCAGCGTTGTGACTTGGAGGGTATGCGGAATCAAGGCCACACTGAATCGCTTTTCGTCGACATCCACCAGCGTAAGGCTGACACCGTCAACAGCCACCGATCCCTTGCTGGCCATCTGGCTGGCAAGCCGCGGAGGCATCTGAAACCAGCATGTCGACCAGTCTCCATCGTCGATACGTTCCTCAAGATTCCCCACAGCATCTACGTGACCGGTCACAAAATGCCCGCTCAAGCGATCTGACAATCGCATTGAACGTTCGATGTTGACCAACCCATTTTGCCGCAGGGCCCCAAGATTTGTCCGCGCCCGTGTCTCCTCTCCCGCTTCGAAGACCAACCAATCCGAGTTAGACTCAATGGCCGTGAGACAGCACCCATTGATCGCCACACTTTCGCCGATCGCCACTTCTTCCGCCATCGGCCCCACCTCAAGCGTCAGACGCACACCCGGCGGCTGCTCTTGAATTTCGCGAACAGACCCTAATTTTTCGACGATCCCGCTGAACATATGAACCCTGTCGTGAACCCTGTCGCCTGTGGCCTTCTCAACCGAAAATTACGGGTTTCGCTGTATTGGCTTTTGCAATGTAGAGGCCGGCTGCCGAGGCAGCAAGCGTGCCAACCGTCTGCCGTCCCCGGTCGTGCCCGCACAAAACGTGGACGGCCCTGCAGTCCATCACCAGGCAGGGCTCCACACGGGGCACCAACTGACCGCATACCCTAGTCAATCAGCGCACCATCCGGCACAATCAACACCACTCTTGATATTTGGAAAAAACCGGATTTCGCTTTTAGAAAAGCCCCGTTTCGCAAGGTAACCTGATGAGCCTGATTACATCGATTCATGGACGCCAGATTCTGGATAGCCGCGGCAATCCCACCGTGGAAGTCGAAGTCACCCTGGCAGATGGATCCTGGGGCCGCGCGGCGGTGCCCAGTGGCGCCAGTACTGGGGCCCACGAAGCGTGGGAGCTGCGCGACGGCGATCCCGCGGTTTTTCTCGGGAAAGGGGTCTTACTGGCGGTGGAAAACATCAACGCCAAGATCGCCGCGGAACTCAATGGTGCCGATGCGCTCGATCAACTCAGTATCGATCGACAACTGCAAGAGCTCGATGGAAGTGAAAACAAAAAGAACCTGGGGGCCAACGCAATCCTGGGGGTCTCGCTGGCCATCGCCAAAGCCGCAGCCCAATACACCCAACAGCCACTGTATCGCTATCTGGGAGGCGCTGCGGCGCGGCTGCTACCCGCCCCGATGATGAACATCGTCAATGGTGGTGAACACGCAGACAACTCGGTAGACGTTCAAGAATTTATGGTAATGCCGCTCGGCTTCGACTCGTTCCACGAAGCGCTCCGTTGTGGTACCGAAATTTTCCACCACCTCAAGAACGTCTTGAAGGGAAAACAACTCAACACGGCAGTTGGTGACGAAGGTGGGTTTGCACCAAACCTGGGAAGCAATGTCGAAGCGCTCGACCTGATCATGGAAGCCATTGAAAAGGCGGGGTATCAGGCTGGCAACCAGGTACGCATTGCACTCGATGTCGCGGCCACCGAGTTCTACGATGCCGACAAGGGAATCTACCGGATCGATGGCAAGGAGCTCGACTCGTCCGGGATGGTTGACTTCCTGGCGGACTGGGTCGACCGATACCCCATTTGTTCAATCGAAGATGGCTGCAGTGAAGACGATTGGGATGGCTGGAAACAACTTACTCAGCGTGTCGGAGCGAAAGTCCAACTGGTCGGCGACGACCTGTTCGTCACCAATACACGACGCCTGCAACGCGGGATCGACGAATCGATCGCGAACAGCATCCTCATCAAAGTGAACCAGATCGGCTCATTGACAGAAACCATCGAGGCCATTGAGCTCGCCCACCGCAATGGCTATAGCAGT